>NZ_JBEBMB010000001.1:0-127159 GCF_040081915.1 Xenorhabdus sp. SGI240 | reverse complement strand
ACTTCTGAATCGCATACCTTGTTGTAAATGCGTTAAATTGTCATCTACACAACAAAACACCCAAATGATAAAATCTTGCTGTGACATAGCCTTTGTTCCTTTATTTCTCTCAGTTTGGCGACTTAAAGTTATAAAGGAGCGGCTATGTCATTTCAACTCACCACGAAAGTCGAGCATCGCGTACTTTCTATATCGTAGATTAAAAATTTATCTTCTTCTGCCCTTAATAAAATGAAAAAAGATTTATCTTTATTTAAAATGAGGGCAGGAAGTTGAATATATTTCAATCGTTCTATTTTCTTTTTTACTACTCTTGCATAAAGGGCGTTTTTTTAGCAGCCAGCAAACACTGAGTCACACCAACGTTGCCATTTTCATCACAAAACCTCTGTTTTATCATCTGACTATCTAAATTTACACCATGGTACCCCGCAATAAGTACTAATCCAGCAAGTAAGTTGTCTGACACTTAAAAAAATCCATAATTATTAATAATATTGATAATATAAACACAAATTGTAATCACTTTCAATTGTATTATTTCTTTTATTAAGCATTAAAAATGTCGGATCTTATAGAGAGCTTATGCTCTCCTATCAGAACTACAGCTCGACGATTGGCTATACAACTCCAGCAATCCAGTGCAGCCAAGTTCTGACAGAATGTGCAGTCGTCTTTTGAAAATGACAATTAGGGGCAGGTGAAATTAATGAGTACTGTCAATAAAGCGGCAACCTGAAAGATGATAGGTATATACAGTTATGTTAATGTCATGACACACTTTTGTGCAGAGTACGAAAAAATATGACACATAAACTTGACGACTTTATTCGGCATGCTCTTGATGCTCAACCTATCAGTGGAACGTCTCTGATCATCTCGCTGTATGGTGATGCTCTCAGCCACCGTGGAGGTGAAGTCTGTCTTGGCAGCCTGAATTTTCTGCTGGAGCCGATGGGATTCAATGACCATTTCTTGCGGACATCCGTATTTCGCATGCAAAAAGAGGGATGGCTTACGATAGAAAAACTGGGGCGACGCAGTTATTATCGCATCACCGAGAATGTAATGAACACATCCCAACCACTTAGCCTTTGGCATTGTGCTGGAATTGAGAGATGAGGTGTGGATCCTCACAGATTTCCGGCCTTATAGTGCCTAAAAGTGGGAGCCTGTTGCTCCCTGATGACTGGAGGATCCACCCATGAAATATACTCCTTTTGGCGTCGATATTGCAAAACATCTGATGCAAATTCATTTTGTTGATGAATACACCGGTGAAGTCATTGATAAACAGTTGCGGCGGAATGATTTCTTAACGTTCTTCAGTAACCGGCAACCTTGTCTGATTGGTATGGAGGCTTGTGGCGGTGCCCACTATTGGGCACGGGAGCTGAGGAAGCAGGGGCATGACGTGCGTTTGCTTCAGGCTAAATTTGTTAAAGCGTTCCGGATGGGAAATAAAAACGATGTTCAGGATGCCCGGGCCATTTGGCTGGCGGTTCAGCAACCCGGCAAATCGGTCGCGATTAAAAATGAAGAGCAACAGGCCATTCTGTCATTACACCGAATGCGCCACCAATTAGTCAAATTCAGAACCGCACAAATCAATGCGCTGCATGGTTTGCTACTGGAATTTGGTGAAACCGTGCATAAAGGCAGAGCTTCTCTGGATAAGGCCATGCCTGAGGTACTTGAACGACTCAGAAAAAAACTGGCCCCGTTCCTGCTTGCTCTGCTTGAAGAGCAATATCATCGTTTGACCGAAATCGACGAACAAATTGAACAAGTGGAAAACCAACTAACGGCGTGGGCAAAGCAGAATGCCGATTGTCAGCGGATTATGAAAATTCCCGGTATCGGCGTGCTGATTGCGACTGCTGCCATCGCCACGATGGGCGACCCCAGTGCTTTCCGGTCGGGTAGAGAATTTTCCTCCTATTTGGGATTAGTGCCGAAACAGACGGGAACGGGAGGCCGGATCAAATTATTGGGGATCAGTAAACGGGGGGATACTTATCTGAGGACCTTGTTTATCCACGGTGCAAGGGCAGCCGCCTTAGCCACGAAAGCCCCGTTGCCGTGGGTGACGGCAAGCGATAGTGGGCATGGCCAATAAGCTGGCTCGTACTGTTTGGGCACGGGTAGTCCATGAGCGTGAGTATCAAAAAGATTACGTCAGTGTCAGGCCGTATTAAGGTATTTCACTGGTCAAGCTTAACATTTAACAACAAGGATGAATGCAGAAAGATTGCTGAGGCAATAATAATGATGACAAAGACAGATAAGACCGTGACATGTTAAACCTGAATGATTCGGTGAGCTTAAAGCTCGTCACGAGAATGAGGAGCAAGTCAGCGGATTACATCGAGGCCCGCCGCATCGGCTGCAATAAGGCCGGATATAGAGCTGCAACCTACCGTCGATGTCAGCGTGATTTTTGTCTTGCAAACGGGATGTGTTCATATAGCGCATCATGCATCAATTCGAGGGCTTTCTTTTGATCTGCTGTCAGATGAATTTTCATGGTCACGATCATGATCTGATAAGAATGAAAAATCAAGCATCTTCAATTACGAGGGGTATATAATTCATTAGCCTGAACCTAAGCCTGAAATTGATCACTGGAAATCTGAGGTGATCATACGGATATTTCTGCCATTTTAATGCGGAAAGAGGTTGGAATACGTTTCATTTTAATATTCCTGTTTAAAACTCTTTAGCATTTTCACGACATATACTCGATAAACTGCAAGTTGCAATCCGCAAGACGACGCGAGGCCTTATATTTCCCTGCGCAGGGAAATATAACACGCATCTTGAAGTTGGATTGGTATATAATGTCAATATTTATAATAGGTACAGGATAAAAAATATAACCTGTCAAAGAAACAACAGACTAAGATCCTTTTATTCACCCCTTTGATAACACAGAAAATCACATAATTATTTATAGAGTTATTTTTTGTTCTCACTTCAAAGATGCATTTCAAAATGAATAAATATCCAGTCATTTTTTGCGAGTTGCTTCGCAAAGAGCAACATTCCCGATGGCATATTAGCCAACTAACCGCTAGGGTAGATATCGATCATTAACAATGAATACTATTTAGATGAAAAACACGTATGAATTCGCGGTGCAGTGCGGGCAAAGTGCTGATAGAGTATCGCCGTATATCCATAACACAAGGAGCGTACAAATGAACCTTCATGTTTCATTTCGCTATTCTGACATTGATACCCCAGAATTAATACTGAACGGCAGTGCACTCAGCGATGCTGGATTTACCGCAAATGAATTATTTCATATCTCACAGTTTTCCAATGGCGTTATTATTTCTCTTATTGATCCTAACGCAGATTTAGCCTGTTTAATCAACGAAATGGAAAATAACCCATACCAAGGAATCGACAATATTCGTGAAAATGGTGAACTTTATATTGCCGGAGACTGGCTAACGATCAGCAATTTAGTAGAACAACCTATTAACATTGAAATACAGCCTGACAAAATTATTCTAAAACCTAAATTGATGGAAATATTGGCTTAAAATCAAGGGTCACTACAAAAATAGTTTCCCATTGATTAGCCGGAAAGAAATATTAAGCAGAATTCCGGCTTTTATATTATCTGATATTAAATACCGCCTTATTTAAACGGCATTTCGCACTCTATGGGCTATTTACCACCAGCCAAGTCAATGAAATTGCCTGTAACATACGACGATTCATCAGATAGCAGCCATGCAATGGCCTGAGCAACTTCTTCCGGCTGTCCTCCCCGTTTCATAGGCAAGGAATCTTTGATTCTTTCAACTCGTCCAGGCTCTCCACCATCGGCATGCATTTCGGTATAAATGAATCCAGGGCGAACAGCATTTACCCTGATCCCCTGTGCAGCCACCTCTTGTGCCAACCCAATTGTCAGCGTATCAATAGCCCCTTTCGATGCCGCATAATCAACGTATTCATGGGGAGAACCCAGTCGAGCGGCAGCGGATGAAACATTGACGATGACGCCACCTTGCCCACCGTGACGCAAAGCCATTCTCTTAACCGCTTCACGTGCACAGAGAAAGGCGCCAGTAATATTAGTGGCAAAAATTTCATTTAACCGCTCTGCCGTCAACTGTTCAATGGTAGCTTGAGGTTTTAAGATCCCGGCATTGTTCACTAACCCAGAAATATACCCCAACTCTTTTTCCGCCTTCTGGAACAATGCTATCACTTGCTTTTCATCCGCAATATCCACCTGAACCGCAATTGCTGACTGCCCAAGGGCACGGATCATATCCACCACTTCATAAGCGCTATCTTCACGGTTACGATAGCCAATACAGATATGGTGCCCTTGTTTTGCCAAACAAATCGCCGTGGCCTTACCGATACCACGGGAACCACCAGTAATGATCGTTACTTCTTTCATAATGCCACCCCATACTTGATTTGCGTTATTTTTTTACTCTCTATGTTAAATTTGCAATCATAACATTCAAAACTATACTCCAGACTGCAAGAGTAGATTTCGAGTTTCAGTACTCTAATCAGAGGAACTATATGATGAAAAGCTTGAAGTTATCAGTTGCAGCATTACTGGTGCTGTTTTCAAGTGCAACACTTGCAGCGCCAGCAGTGTCAACCGCCGCCGAAGCCGCCTCAAAAACAGCAACGGCAGTAGAACAAAATGTTAAGTCAGCAAAAAACAAAGCTCATTCATTAGAGAAAAAAGTTACCAAAAAAGTAAAAAGCCAAAAAGTATCAAAGAAGAAAAATAGAAATAGCTCAGTCAAAAAAGGCGCTAATACGGCTCTTTGTAAAGATGGTAGCTATAGCAAGAGTAAATCCCGTAAAGGAGCCTGCTCTCGCCACGGTGGTATTGCTAAATGGCTGTAAAGTTTCGTTGATTTTTCATCATGCACAATTAGGGAGCTTCAGCTCCCTAATTCTTTGTTAATCTTTTTCATTAAATTATTCAATTGTCGTACGGTGAATAAAAACAATTTATTCCCCAATCGGAAATAATTTCACCATTGTGATATTAATGATCATATTTTCTTCAGCAAAAAAATATTGCCTTTTATACCAATCCAACGTCAAGATGCGTGTTATATTTCCTCGCGCAGCGGGGACATATAAGGCCTTGCGTCGTCTTGCGGATTGCAACTTGCAGTTTATCGAGTATATATTTTATTAAATTTAACTTATCATACTAAAATTCAGATAAAAAACTTAAAATAAGCCAGAAAAACAGATAATAAAACATAAACAATTTACAGTAGCCAATAAAGCAAAAACTCACCCCCCAATGAGAGTTAAATGAAAATTAGGAATATTTAATTAATAACATAGCGTTAAATAAAGATAATGCATTAAATCAAGTTACATAAACGGACAATATAGCATGATAAAATATAACATCGGTAACCCTGTTCACCAGATAAAACCATACTATTTATTACATTAATTTACTATACAAAGTAAAAAATATAGATATTTGTCAGTAGGGTGCTAATATTCGTTACAGAAACGAAACTTATGAATGACGAATATCAGTAGCCATATATTGTTTGCTCTGCTAATATTCGTCTAATTTTTATCCAGAGTAATAAAAAGAGGAGAAGCAATGCCCTCTCTAATGATGAGGACAAGTGCGGTCTTCGCTTTCTTTATCTCATTAATCTTTACCGGTCTGAGCCATGCCTCGACCAGTACCTCAAAAGTGCAAGAGTATTCTCACAATAGCATGCTGGTAAGTTTGCCTGATTTGCGACAATACCCTTCAGGTACACCTCGGAAGAAAGCGTTTTTAAATATTATTGTCCCTGTAATTGATCAACATAATCAAAAGATTATGCAAGACCGCAAATGGCTCCTGTCACACCAAAAGAATCATCATTGGTCTGTACAGGATAGTCACCGATTGAAAAAGATCTGCATGGATTACAAAATGACCTGTAATTCGCCAAAACAGCTTAATTGGAATAAGTTATTAAGTCGGGTTGATATTATTCCCACCCATTTTGTTGCCACTCAAGCAGCGGCTGAATCGGGTTGGGGAACGTCAGAACTTGCCAAAAAAAATAATAATCTGTTTGGAATGCGTTGCAGCTCTTGCAGCAAAACGAAAGGAAAAGTCAAAGGTTATTCAGTTTACCCTACTATCAATGCATCCGTCGTTGCCTATATGAAAAACCTGAATACGCATCGTGCTTATGAGTCACTGCGCTCTTCACGTGCAAGGCAGAGAACAACACAGGAGCCGCTGAATATCAGTAAGCTGATTGATAATCTCAATGGTTATTCTGAACTGGGATCTGACTATAATCGCTATTTACATCGGGTATTTAATGGCAACAAAGAACTGATTTCACAAGCGCAAGAATTGTCCATCCAATAACACTCCTCCAACAATCCACATTGTATTAATGACAAAGTGGATTCTTTTTTTATAATCTGTCGCTGTATTATCTACTGTAAACATCGACAAGTTCCATACTATACTCGATAAACGTCAAGTTGCGATCCGCAAGACGACACGAAGCCTTATATTTCCCCGTGCTGCGGGGAAATATAACACGCCTCTTGAAGTTGGATTGGTATATAATGCATTTCAGAATTACATTCTTTCTCCCAATGATAAATGGTTAACCAGAGCCTAATATGAATTTCTTCTCTTTTGAGTTCCTTGGATCGTTTGTTATTCTGCTGGTTGTCTATTGGCTTTTACAAAAAGCGCCCAGGCTACAGAATGGCGTGTTAATTTTAGCGAGTTATTTATTTGTATTCTCTTTTGCAGCCAAGTTCGCCTACATTTTATTCGCCTATACCCTGTTTATTTACTTTTTGGCGAATATTCTTAGTCATTATTTATCCACTAAGGCCATATTTACACTACTGACATTCGGGCTTCTCGGCTGTTTCACTGTTTTCAAATATTACTCTTTCTTTCAAGAGTCGATTCAACAAACATTGGCTAATGTCGGGATCAACGTGGAACTCCCTGTCCTTGAATGGCTGATGCCGTTAGGTTTGTCATTTTATGCGTTCCATTCGGTCAGCTATGTTGTATCGGTATGCAAGAAAGAGCTGCCTGCCGCGCCATTGCCGGATGTCATTTTGTATCTTTGCTTTTTTCCCAGCATGGTCGCCGGACCGATTAACCGAGCCAAAGATTTTTTGCCACAGATTCAGGTCGCATCCAGAATGATTCTGGAACCCTTGAAGGCGCTATTATTGATTGCTCTCGCTATCGTAAAACTCTTTTTGCTCAGTTCTACGCTCTCTGAGTATCTGGTGAATCCCGTTTTTGAAGACCCGATTAGCCATCATGCCGGGCAAGTTCTCGTGGCAATTTATGCTTATGCCTGGAATATCTACTTTAACTTTTCCGGTTATACCGACCTTGTCACAGGTATCGCCCTGCTATTAGGCTACAAAGTGCCACGCAATTTTGATGCCCCTTATTTGGCTGAAAACTTACAGGTATTTTGGCGACGCTGGCATATCAGCCTATCAACATTTATCCGTGATTATGTCTACATTCCATTAGGTGGTAACAAAAAAGGCGTATTCCGCAAGAACCTGAATATATTCACCGCTATGGTGATTTCTGGCCTATGGCACGGGGCTGGTCTTAGTTTTATTATCTGGGGGGCTATTCATGGATTAGGATTAATTCTGCAAAATATTAAAAATGCCCTGCTCCCTGTTTCCAGGAAACAGAGGGAGCCACAAGCCAGAAACCCAATGACATTATTTTTATCCCGTGTGGTGACATTCCATTTTGTCTGCTTGGCCTGGATCTTTTTCCGTAGCCCGACATTTAATGATGCACTGGCGGTATTAAATCAACTGTTCGCCGGCGAAACATTTACATCCCTGTTATCCAGCAGTTCTCTATTAATGGTTTTCTGGGGATTCTTTATTATCTATCCTTGGCTGGTAAATTTCAGAAACAAAATTGAAAAAAATCATGGCCTGATTTCCTGGGTTTATTACCCAATTCCCTTAGCCCTGATCCTTACTTTAGTCTTTATTTTGTCACCTTCAGGAATGCCGGGATTTATCTATGCTAACTTCTGAATTTACATCTAATCTGAAAAAAGTCGGACAAGCAATTTGTACCGTGGTATTGACCAGCTTAATGTTAATTTGGCTCAATCAAGGTTCATTAGATAATTTCTGGCAACAGAAATATCACCGTAATAGTCCCTGGACATCTCTCAAAGGGGAACCGTGGTGGGATTTGGGGAATAATGTGCAGCAAGGAGCCATTGCTGCCAGTAAAACTTTTATGGCATATGCGCAGGGAAAACATCAGGATAACCCGTCATCAGCCATGAATATTGATAACAGGCAGACCGTATTTCCCCCTGATTTTCAGGTTGGCTTGCGCTTTCTGGGAGGTTACGTGTATCCTATCGAAAATCTCTCTTTCTCCTTTCCTGAGCTACTGAACAAAAATATTAAACTCGTTCAGTCTTCTTTACCGCCAAAGAGTTCAGTAGAAAATCCGGTTATTGAAATTGCCCAGAAAACCCATGTTAATCTGGGCATAAAAGATAAGGTGTTATTTGCCGGTGATTCAATGATGCAGGGTGTCGCCCCACATTTAAAACGTCGGTTGTTTCAGCAATATGGCATTTCCAGCATTAACTTAAGTAAACAAAGTACAGGGTTGTCTTATCCCGGTTTCTTTGATTGGCCAAAAACGATTAGCGATGCGTTGAGAACCCACCCTGATATTAAGTTGGTCGTGATATTTTTAGGCCCAAATGATCCGTGGAATATGCCCTCAGGACACGGAGGGCCTTATTTGAAATTCGCCAGTGAAAACTGGGAAGACCTTTATCGCCAACGAATTGAAACTATCTTAAATGATGTGCGCCAACATCAAGCTAATGTTATTTGGGTTGGGCCACCGAATATGCGCCAGAAAAAACTTTCCAGCGGTATGTCTTACCTCAATAAATTGTATCAGACTGAGGTAGAAAAAAAGGGCGAGATCTATGTTGCGGTTAATGACATGTTCAAATATCAGTCAGATAATTATTCAGATTATATTGGCGATGACAGCAGCACCATCAAACTCCGCAGCGGAGACGGTATTCATTTCAGTTTGAAAGGGCAACAAACCATTGCGGATTATCTATTTTCATTGATCACATTTATTCAGGAGCCAGTTAAAGAAAATGCAACCATTTAACATGTTCCGTGGATGTTATCGGATAGTAGGCACAGTGCTGGCTATCGCGCTCTCAATCAGCCTATTATCGTGCAAGGGGGAAAAATCTCAGCCGGCATCGGAACGCCAGACAACACACATACACCGTCAACAACAATTGACGAATTTTGATGATCCCAATTTCGCGCTATTAACAGATAAATTACGTCACAGCGATACCCGCCAACTCCATTTTGTACAATTAGGTGATTCACACACGGCTGCCGATTTCTTTACCGGTAAGTTGCGCAGTTTATTACAGAATCATTATGGCGACGCAGGGCCGGGTTTTATCCCCCCAATGAGCATTCCCGGCCAGCGTAACGCCTTAATACAATTTTCTGAGGATAAAACCGGTTGGTGGCTTTCAAGCAGCCGCAGGGAAAATCGGGCGGATTATCCACTGGGGGGATTTATCGCTATTCCCGAGAGTACCAGTAGTACGATACAACTCAAATCTTCCTCTGCTCGTGGCAAATACTGGCTGAGTGCACTCTATCAATCCCATACAGCGACTCAAATCAGAACGCCATTTACCACCATAAAGTTACCCGCAACACAAAGTGAATGGCATTTCTCGCCAGGACAGAGCATGAGCTTCCCCATCAATCTCTATCCACAGGATACACAATTGAAAATTGGCGGTTGGCTGATAAAACGTCAAAATCCCGGCGTTATATTATCTGCATTGGGGATTAACGGCGCTACCATTAATATACTGGATAAATGGCAACCGCAATGGATTGATACGTTGGCGCAGATAAACCCGGATATGGTTATTCTCGCTTATGGCACCAATGAAGCCTTTAATGATTCACTGGATTTGGTGGCTTATCAGCAAGATTTGACCGCTAAAATCCAAGAAATCCGCAAAACCATGCCGCAAGCCGTTATCCTGCTGATTGGGCCGAATGATTCGCTGAAAAACAAAACCGCAGCAAGCTGTGAAAAACAGCAACCGGCCTTACTTGATCATGTGATTCAGATTCAACAAACCGTTGCCAGACAACAGCGCACCCTGTTTTGGGATTGGCGGGAATATATGGGTGGGTCATGTTCTATCAGAGGATGGGAACAGCAAAACCTCGCTCGTCCTGATTACATTCACCTCTCCGCAACCGGTTATGAACGCAGTGCCGAAGCGCTTTATAAGCAGTTTATGGGGTTGGTTGAATAATAAAAGTTCCTATATGCAAGTCGTAAGAGTCTTTAAATAACGCTTTTAAAAGTGCCAAAATGAATAAATAATAACCGTGGATAACAGCACCTTATGATGGATAAGGTGCCATTAAAAAATCGCTTAAAAAGGCTTCATCACAACATAGCGAAATAGATCATGCCAACCATCGCGCCGGTTGTGCCGAGAATCGTTTCCATTATCGTCCAGGTTTTTAGGGTTTGCGCTTCTGTCGCACCAGTAAACTTTCCAAACAACCAGAAACCAGAATCGTTCACATGGCTAAGCACCAAAGAACCACCGGCGATACATACTGACAACGCCGCCATTTGCGCACCGGAATAACCCAGTTCGCCAATCACGGGCAAAACCAGCCCTACCGTGGTCAAACACGCGACCGTTGCCGAACCCTGAATCACACGCACCGCACCTGACAAAATAAAACACGCCAGCGCGATTGGCAGGCCAGCACCGACCAACGCATCGCCCAATGCAGGCCCAACACCGGAGTCCACCAGCACTTGTTTGAATACCCCCCCTGCACCTGTCACCAGCAAAATAATTCCCGCAGGTTGGATCGCCGCAGAGCAGACCTCCATGACTTTCTCTTTACTCATACCACGACGGATCGCCAACCCGTATATCGCCACCAGACAAGCAAGCAAAATTGCAGTGAAAGGATGGCCAAGAAATTCCAGCCAATGATATAGCGCTGATGGCTGATCAACAAAACGTGCACCAATGGTTTTCAAGCCCACCAATATTAAGGGGAACAAAACCAATGCCAGGCTGAAAGCAAAGGAAGGCATCTGGCTTTTGCCAATGCTTGGTGTACCCAGATCTTTGGGTAAATCCAGTGTCACATATTTACTGATAAAGTTACCGTATATCGGGCCAGCCAATAACATGCCCGGAACGGCGGCACTCAGGCCAATCAGGATCATCCAACCAAAATCGGCGCCCATCTGGGAAGCCAGCATCATCGGCGTTGGTCCTGGGACCAAAAACGCCGCCGCCGCCGCAACACCTGCAAACAATGGCAGCGCCAGTTTCACAACATTGCCATTGGTACGACGCGCAACGGCGAATGCCACACCAATCAACAACACAACCGCCACATCGAAAAACAGTGGTAACGCACAGACAAGCCCGGCCACACCCAATGCATAGTTAGCCCGCTTTTCACCAAAACTCCCCAGCAATTTCACGGCAATCTGGTCAAGGGCACCCGTTTCATGCAGGATCTTGCCAAACATTGCGCCAAGGGCGACAACAACGGCAAGAAAGCCCAAAGTGCCTGCCATACCGTCTTGCATTGTCTGAGTGATTTTCTCCAGTGGCATACCAGAAAAAATCCCTGCCCCCACGGAAACCAGCATCAAGGCAATAAAAGCATGTAACCTGGCTTTCATCACCAAAAACAATAATAGGAGAACAGAGCCGACGGCTGTCAGAACCAGAGTTACAGTACTCATGAACATCCCTCACTAATACGGTTAATGGCGTGGATATGGTCAATGGCTTTAATCACATTTTTGATGACTTCATCAAGATCAGGTTTGATATCAATGTGATGGACATCCTTTTCATCACTGGTCGGCTCTTCCAGTGTCTCAAATTGCGAGATGAGCATTTGCGGCTTGAAGAAATGCCCCTTGCGGGCTTTCAGGCGGCTTTCGATTAAGCCAAGATCCCCTTTCATATAAAGAAATGACAGGTTTTTGTTGCCATCACGTAACATATCCCGATAGTTTTTTTTCAAGGCAGAACACACGAGCAGGGAGATAGGGTTGGTGCGCTGCATGGCAAAAATGGCATCATTGAGTGCCATCAACCACGGCCGACGATCATCATCATTCAAGGCATGACCCTGTGCCATTTTTGTAATATTGGCACGGGGATGAAGAAAGTCCCCATCCAGAAACGCAGCCCCTAGTTCACGGGCAACACCACTGGCAACCGCAGATTTACCGCTGCCGGATACCCCCATCAATACAAAAACGTGGTTTGGCTGTTGGGTATCACTCATATCAAACTCCTTTACACAGACCTTACTGCTTTGATATCCATTTGATTTATAATAAAAAATTAGCAGTGGAATAGTAACCATCAAATGTTACCGGTAACTAATTGCCGGTAACATTAGCAGTGGAGCTGGATGGTAGGCAATCAATCAGAACCATCAAAAAAGGAAAATGTGAGGCTTATCGCAATTGAAAATGGGAAAGCATCATTTTGAGCTACAAAAATTAAACACTTTCACCCAATGAAAGGGTAAACCCAACATCGATCAGAGTTTGTTCCAGCGTTTCCCCACTCAGACGAGCAAGCAAGGATTCTGCTGCCTTGCGTCCCATTAAGTTACGAGGAGTCAGCACGCTGGCAAGCTTGGGTGTCATTACCTGGCCGACATCATGACCATGAAAGCCAGCTATCGCAATTTCTTCCGGTATTTTGATCCCCTGCCGCTGGCACTCAAAAATCGCCCCGATAGCGATATCATCATTCGTACAAAACAGGCCATCAATTTCGGGATATTTCTGGCAGGATTCCTGCAAAAGCTGCGCGCCTAATGAATAAGAAGAGCTGACGGGTGTCATCATTTTTCTTGGTTGAAGCCCGGCACTGAACATCGCCATTTCAAACCCTTGCAAACGGATCAGCGTTCGTTCATCCTGCCGGGCACCGAGATAAATAATGTTTTTGCAGCCGCGTTCGATCATCGCCATCGTCATCTGACGAGCCGCTGCTAAATTATCGATCCCTACTGCAATATCAAGGCAAGGCGATACACTGTCCATCAATTCAACTACGGGTATGCCTACTGTTTGCAACACCTTTAACGTTTTGGAGGTATGTGTGCGTTCCGCCAGAATCAGGCCATCAATATTATAGGCAAGCAGGGAGAGTAAACGTTCTTCTTCTTTTTGGGCAGAATAACCATAGTGGGCAAGCATAGTCTGATATCCGTTGCGATCAGTCACATGCTCAATACCGCGAATGACTTCGGCGAAGACCTGATTGGTCAATGAAGGAAGCAAAACACCTATTGCACGACTGGTCGAATTGGAAAGAATATCGGGTACACGGTTAGGGATATAACCTAGTTGCTCCACAGCTTCCGCGATTCGTTTTCCCAACGCGTCAGAAACCTGATCGGGATTACGTAAAAAACGGCTGACCGTCATTTTTGTGACGCCAACGAGGTCGGCAACATCTTGTAAAGCTGGTCGTTTTTTCTTCATTTTCAATGTAATGCAATCAGTTATTGATAGGTACAGAGGAATAACTCGCGGTTTTAACATATTTATACAGCATCACAACACGCTTTCTAGTGAAAAATGCCAATCTACTCGCATCTTATTTATCAGTAATTGCTGAAATTGTGATGGATTACACGCGCTTGAATAAATCTTCCAACATGCTGGTAACATCCCCACCGCATAACACAATAGTTTTCACACCCTTACTCTTTTTGTTGTTGCATTAAGGCCAACAGGTTCTTTTGCGATTTCTGTGATGGAAATCTCATAAATTGGTAAGTAAGAATTAAAAATATGGATGAAATGTGATCTGAATTACAGATAGTAAAACAGCAGAATGAAAGCGAAAATTTGACTGACTTTATAGACTAAAAAAATGGTAGAATTTTTCCGCCCTAAAAAGATGTTATAAAACATATGGATAAAATTAGAGTGTTCCCCGTGAGTACGGGGATAAACCGGTGATTAGCGTCAGGCTTCCCGAAGATGATGCGTGTTCCCCGTGAGTACGGGGATAAACCGTTTAGTTTACTTCTTCACTATTTTGTATTCAGGTGTTCCCCGTGAGTACGGGGATAAACCGTTATTTGTGTCTCATAGAACAATTGCCAATCAGTGTTCCCCGTGAGTACGGGGATAAACCGGAAAACCAGAACCACTAAAACATAATCTTAGTGTGTTCCCCGTGAGTACGGGGATAAACCGTTTTTCAATCATAGCTGGATTATGTAAATCCAGTGTTCCCCGTGAGTACGGGGATAAACCGTAAACGCGCTGTAAGTACTTTCTCCACTGGTAGTGTTCCCCGTGAGTACGGGGATAAACCGGGGGAAACCCCCAAGTAACCGATGAATTTATCGTGTTCCCCGTGAGCACGGGGATAAACCGGAACTTGATGGATAAGAATTGCCCCCTGGGTCGATAATTCTTCGGGTAAGACAACTTCTAGCATCATGCCCCTCACGGTACTGGTAGTGGGAATCACAACAGCAAATCCGGTATGCTCGTTAAACATCTTTCGAGAGATCACAAACGCAGGGCGGCGTTTCATCATTTACTTCCCTGCGCTCGGAGCAAAATCCAATGAAACAATGTCTCCTTTGTCTGGTATGTACATCAAATCACTTCCTTACCAACAGGATTAGCATTGATCCATTCTCTATCCTCATCTGTTACCGTAAAATATTCTTTAGGACTTCCGGCTAACAGTGATTCCAACGTTAACTCTTCTTCGATTGGTGTAAGCACAATTTTGTTATCTTGAATGGACAAATCAAGCTTTGAACCCGTATGCAGATTGGCGAATAACAACAACAGTCATGCCCATCATCATAAACACAATAGAGACGTAATGATGGTGATTTGCTACACTTCAAATCACTGCTTCTGGCAAACATAGTGAAGATAACAATCAGGAATGTATTTGTCTTAAGAAAAGATAAAAAATAGAAATGTCCACAGTTTAGTGATATGAATACTTTTCCCCGTGAATACGGGGATAAACCGTTTTTATTTTTACTTTTATTTGATCACAACTTATGTTCCCCGTAGATACGGGGATAAATATCTATCTGGATATCTAATCTATACACTAACAGGTGTGAATAAATGATAATCCAAGCAGCCTAATTTTTAGAAGTTTTTCTTTTTTTGCTTTTATTTGAAATTGAAAAAAAATTTGCCTTTCCACAAACTCCCTCTACACTTTTAAAATATTCCACATAAAAATTCTCATAGGGGACAAAATTTGAAACGATATTCACCTGAAAAAAAACGAGCCATGCAAAAAAAAATGCTACCGCCCTACAACATCAGTATTTCCTCTCTGGCCAAATCAGAGGGAATCTCTAAAAGCACCCTGATTAGATGGCGCAAAGAAGCGCTGACACAAATAAAAATGCAGCACCTACAAAATGAACAAACACTGATATATAGAGATAAAACACTATCAGAAAAAAATATTCACGAAGGATTACAATTTACTATAAAAACTATCATAAAAATCTAATTCATAGCGAGATGAGATGAAATTTTCATCATTACCTTCTCATGTGATTTTAAATGTGATCAATATTCCATATAAGATAGAATGTTAGTGATAACATAATATAAAATAGGGTAAATTCTCCAAATCCGTTGTTAACAGAGTTGATTTAGCTAATTTTTTAAGAAATTCGCTATTTTAAAATAATATAATCACCCAGGAAAACACTTTGATTGCTAACAATGTAACAGAAATAACTTACTGGAATCGTATGGTGCCAGAACTTACTGTGACCAATTTTGCGGCTTCACTTGATTTCTATCAAAAAATATTGGGTTTCGAAATATTAATTCGTCGAGAAAATCCCGACTTTGTTTATTTAGGATTAGGTGAAGCACAATTAATGCTGGAAGTATTTCATGACAATGGTTGGAATACCGGAGAACTCAATAATCCATTAGGGCGCGGTATTAATTTTCAAATTGAAGTCGATGACATTATGCCAATCCTGGAAAATCTGAAAATTAACGAAATAGAACTTTATCGACCACTGGAAGATAATGATTACTGCATAGGTGATACCACAATCTGTCAGAGAGAATTTCTCGTTCAAGATCCAGATGGTTATTTACTTCGATTTAGTCAATATATAGAAAACACAGAAGATTAATGACAAACTATTAATATAGGAAAGTTATAATTTTATTTATTCATGAGAGCATATGACTAACTTAATAAATAACTTTAATTACCTCACACGATATTGGGGAAAAGCTAAAAAGAATCCCTATTCTAACGAAAATTATCATCTCCTGGCTTATCACTGCTTAGATGTCGCCGCAGTAGGCCAATTATTATTGGCGCCACATAAGAAATTAACGCAAGATCTCGCAAATTTTTTGGGATTATCATCAGAATCATTACAAAACCTGTTTTCATTTTTTCTGGTACTGCATGATATCGGCAAATTTGCTTCTGCATTTCAGCAATTATATTCCCAGGAAAATACTGAGCTAATTAAACCGGAGCAATACTCCCCCTATGATTCCAAATTTTTCAGGCATGATCGGTTAGGGCTATTTTTCTGGAAAAAAATTCAGGATGACGTACTGTTGACTTTAGTGGGAAATGATGGCTTTCGATTCGGTGAAGATAAACAAAAGAAACAAGCACTGAAAACGTTAATGGTTTTAATGCAGTGTATACTTGGTCATCATGGTAAACCCATTGATGATGATCATTGGAGCGCAATTACCGATTTTACCGAGCCCCAAAATGTTATCGATGCCACAGCATTTACCCATGATCTGCTGACACTTTTTCAACCTCATCTGCCACTGGCAAAGCTACTTTCAAAAGAGTGGCGGCGCAAACTACAACAAGTGAGTTGGCAACTTGCCGGTATTGTCGTGCTGGCAGACTGGATAGGCTCTGACTGTTACCATTTTCATTATCAAACCAAAGCCCTTCCGCTGGCAAAATATTGGCTGATTACCCAAAAACAAGCCCAAATCGCCTTAGATGGTATTGATATCCATAACACCCCCGTGATATCTCCTTATACTTCTATCCAGGAGTACTACCAATTTTCACCAACTCCATTACAAAAATGGGCGGAAGAAGTCTCGATTGATGACTCCCCACAGCTTTTTATTCTGGAAGATGTTACGGGCGCAGGCAAAACAGAAGCCGCCCTTGCCCTGACTCACCGCTTAATGCAAACCGGGGCTGCGGACGGTTTCTATTTTGGCCTGCCAACAATGGCGACTTCCAACGCCATGTTTAGCCGAATCGCTAAGCATTATCATCATATGTTCGATACCAAAAACGGCAAACTGCCCAGTATCGTTCTCGCGCACGGTGCACGTGAAATGAATGATAATTTCCGTGACATCATCCTGACGTCTGAACATAACGACAGTGACTACACCAGAGACGATAGCACCGCGACAGCACAGTGCCACCGATGGTTGGCTGATTCTAATAAAAAAGCTCTATTGGCCTCGGTGGGCGTAGGCACTATCGATCAGGCATTACTTGCCGTTTTACCGAGAAAATATCAGTCACTTCGATTGATTGGGTTAAATCGCAAGGTATTGATCTTTGACGAGGTACACGCCACCGATGACTACATGTTTGCATTGCTGGAAAGCGTATTAAGTCTGCACTTGCACCAGGGTGGTTCCGTGGTATTACTGACTGCCACACTCTCCTTGAAACAGCGGCAACGGCTGGTGGATATCTGGTTATCTGCCAGCGGCATACCACCGCAGAAATTGCAAAAAATGGCCTTTCCACTGGCAACCCATGTCACGTTAAATCCAGAAACTCCACTGATTGAAACTCCCCTGCACAGTCGCCCAGACGTCAGCCGTACCGTCACGGTAAAAACCGTGAATCATCTGGATGGCGGCGTACAAATTGCCCTCAACGCCGCTCAGAATGGGCAATGCGTGGTTTGGGTTCGCAACTCAGTGGATGATGCACTCCAAGCTTTCCGGCTTATTCAATCGCACATGGCGCAACCGGAAAATTGCCTGTTATTCCACAGCCGTTTTATTTTGCATGACCGAAAAGCGATCGAAAATCGTGTGCTGGCAATATTTGGTAAAGAAAGCAAGCAGAAGGATCGGCAAGGAAAGATCCTGATTACAACGCAAGTCTTTCAGGAAAGCCTTGATGCAGATACGGATGTCATGATCTCCGATATCTGCCCGATCGATGACTTGATTCAACGGGTTGGTCGTTTGCACCGCCATACTCGCAATGCAAATGGCGAATACAAGCAAGGCATTACCGATAGCCGATCTGCACCTGAATTATATCTCCACGCCCCAGAATGGGATGATCAACCCAAAACTGATTGGTTGAGCAAAGATTTTCGCAATACCCAATATGTATATCGTTCAGCCGGGCGTTTATGGCTTGGCTTACGCGAATTACTGCGCTTAGGTGCCATTCGTATGCCTGCTGAGGCGCGAACCTTGATCGAAGCCGTTTATGGTGAAGACGCCGATGAACACATCCCTGAAGCACTCAAACACAAGGATAATGAAGAGATAGGAAAAGGGCGGAGCAAAGACGCCGCAGCACGCTCACAAGCCCTGCAATGGCAACGCTATGAATATAGCAAACGCAGTGCCCACGGCTGGTATGACGATGACGGCGATATCAGTACCCGATTTAGCGATATCGAAACGGTGAGTGTGCTGCTCGTCAAACTGACTGAAAACGGGGAATTAATACCGTGGGTAGAGGATGAAAAATTCCCTGTCCAATTAAGTATTGTCAAAATTTCAAAAAACAAATTTGCCGATAAGCTGCAACCCGTACCAGAGTCCCTTTCTCAAGCCGTGGCGCGGCTACAGGATCAATTCAAGTCCGTCAAATACCTGCAAATCTGGCTGCCAGAGAGTGACCCCCAGTTTACTTATGATCCCAACATCGGTTTTTATCCTAAGCAGGAGGCGTAATGAACCTCGTCAAAGACGCATGGCTGACTTTTAGAATGAGAAATGGTAGTGAGAAAAAGTTACCGCTGACGGCAATCGGCGATCCTGCCGTTGTCGATTTTTCCCTGCCACGGGCTGATTTTCAGGGCGCCGCTTACCAGTTAGCCATTGGTTTGCTGCAAACGGTTTTTGCTCCTGAAGATGAAGACGAATGGTATGAATTTTATCAACAAGCCCCTACCCAAGCTGACTTACAGACTGCATTTCATCGCGCAGAACATGCTTTTAATCTGACGGGGAATGGCCCTCTGTTTATGCAGGATTTTGATTCGTTAGCGGAAAGAAAACCCTCCAACATTTCAGGATTATTGATTGAATCACCCGGTGAAAAAACATTGAAGGATAATACTGATCACTTTATTAAACGCAACCAATGTGACGTGATCTCCCCTGAAATGGCCGCCATTGCACTATTCACATTACAGATTAATGCTCCTGCCGGCGGTGTTGGACATCGTGTCGGGTTACGGGGAGGTGGCCCACTAACGACCTTGATTCAGCCACAAGAACCGGATGCTTCGCTATGGCAAAAACTTTGGCTTAATGTCATTAATCGGGAACGTTGGTCTTATCCAGATCCTGATCTCAATAGCTCAGACGTTTTTCCCTGGTTGGGTAAAACGCATATCAGCCAAACCGCAGGGACAGAAATTTACGCACATAATGTCCATGAACTGCATATGTACTGGGCCATGCCACGGCGAATCCGGCTGGAGATAGAGGATAAACCCGCCATCTGCCAATTAACGGGGCAGGCAACTCACCTATCCGTTGCCAGTTATCGTAGCCAAAACTATGGCAACAACTATTCTGGCACCTGGCAACATCCTCTAACCCCCTATCGATGGAATCCGAAAAAACCGGATGAAGAGCACCTTTCTGTCAAAGGGCAACCTGGTGGTGTTACCTACAAGATCTGGGATAGCCTGACTTTTTCCGATGATAAACAGGGTCAACAGGCAGCCCAGGTTGTCGACCATTTTCACCAGATCAATGATTATTTTGCCGATGAACAGAGTTCCACGCCACGGTTATGGGTTTTTGGCTATGATATGGACAACATGAAAGCCCGCGGTTGGTACTCCAGCACCCTGCCTCTGTTTTCCATGCCGATTGAAAAGAAAGATGCTGTTTTCCGGCGCGTCAAAACACTACAAAACCTCTCTGCCAATGCATTAACTCAGTGTCGTACCCAGATCAAAAGCGCGTGGTTCCGTCGCCCGAATGAGATAAAAGGCGATATGTCATTTATTGATGCGACTTTCTATCAACGCACTCAGGCCGCCTTTTTTAAGGCTGTACGACAGATTGTCAGCAGCCAGCATAAAGCTTCTTCCCTATCCACCGAAGACGCTAAAATCTGGCTCTACCAACTCAGAAATACCTGCTTTGATCTCTTTGATGAGTTCGTGCTGTCAGAAGATACCGATCCCCAAAAACTCATCGAAAAAATCGAGGCACGACAAATTCTTACCAAGTGGTTAATGGGTTCTAAAGATATCAAGTCATTTATGACAGAGCACAATATAGAAACCCAATCATCCAAGAACAAAAAGAAGGAGGAGGTTATCAATGAATAACCTAAGTGAAGGTCGTTTACTGCGCTGGTGGGAAAGCATGTTTTTATCCTCCGAAGAATTGAAGAAAAAAGAGATCCCCCCTGCACCCACGCTCTTTAAAGCTGAATTAAAGCGTTGCCAGGATATTGAGGCAGCAACTTTCACCGAAGGTTTTCGCGCATTATGGTTCAGTTTGCCTGAAGATATCATCAAAGAAGCTCAGCAACAGACCGTTATGCGATGGGCGATGATTGCCGTCACGTTGGTGTATGTCAAAACCAACACCACCACTAATCTGGCAACTGCCGCTGGCACCAAAACCGAAAATGACAAGCCGATTGTCAGTACACATCGCTTTGCCCAATTGCAGGCGGCCAAAACACCCGATGAATTTATTATGCGTTTGCGGCGCATCCTACAACAACTGAAAGGCCAGGTTTCCGTGTTATCCCTCGCCAAAGATATTGAACAATGGTTGAGAGAGTACCACCAGCCAAGAGCCTATCGAGCCAATAAACGCCTCTGTGTGCAATGGGCGATGGATTACTACAAGGCCGCTAAATAACGCCAATAATTAACCACTTTTAATCTAATAAGGAATTTTAAATGAGCCAATTTATTCAGCTACATCTGTTAACTTCCTACCCTCCAGCCAACCTGAACCGCGACGATCTCGGACGCCCTAAAACCGCCAGAATGGGCGGAGCGGAGAGATTAAGAATGAGTTCTCAAAGTTTGAAACGCCACTGGCGCATCTCTGATCTGTTTCAGGATGCCCTCGCAGAGCACCTTGGTTTTCGTACCAAGCGCTTTGGATTTCAGGTTTATCAACGCTTGCTTAATGGGGAAGTTAAAGAGATGCAAGCGGCTGAATGGGCTTCTGCCATTGCGAACGTATTTGGCAAAAAGAAAAAAGATGAACCCCTGGAAATTGAACAACTGGCACATATCAGCCCGGCAGAAAAAGAGGCTACCTTTGCTTTGGCCGATAAACTTATCGACGAAAATCGCGCACCAACCAAAGAAGAGCTGAATCTGCTGAGCAGAGAAAAAACAGCCGTAGATATTGCCCTGTTTGGCCGTATGCTGGCATCCAGCCCTGCCTATAATGTGGAAGCCGCCTGTCAGGTTGCCCATGCGATCAGCGTTCACCGTGTTACCGTAGAAGATGACTATTTTACCGCTGTTGACGATCTCAATGCGGGCAAAAGCGATTCCGGTTCGGCTCATATTGGCGAAACCGGCTTTGCCGCCGCGCTGTTCTACAGCTATATCTGCATTAATAAATCTTTGTTAATCGAAAATCTGTCCGGCAATGAAGCATTGGCGAACCAAGCCATCGCCGCCCTGACAGAAGCCGCGATTAAAATCGCCCCGTCCGGCAAACAAAACAGTTTCGGCTCCCGCGCCTATGCCAGCTATGTGTTGGCGGAAAAGGGAGAATATCAGCCTCGCTCCCTGTCTGTTGCGTTCTTAAAACCCATTGATAGCGAAGATCAGGCAACTGATGCCATCAAAGCGTTAGAAGATCAGAGAGAAAACTTCGATAACGTTTATGGCGCTTGTGCTGACACGCGCTATAGCATCAACGCCATCACGGGTAAAGGTTGTTTTGCTGATCTACTTCAATTCGTTACTGAATAAAAGAGGCCAATATGAAGACTTACCTGGTCTTTCGTTTATATGGAGCACTAGCCAGTTGGGGGGTGGAGGCGGTTGGTGAAAACCGGCCAACCGGCACTTACCCAACCCGTTCGGCTATTCTGGGATTATTAGGTGCAGCACTGGGCATCCGGCGCGATGATGAAACACAACTCATGGCATTGCAGCAGAGTGTCAAAATTGCCATCAAACAGATCGTTTCCGGTTTATTGATGCGGGATTACCATACCTCTCAGGTTCCTTCGCAAGAGAAAAAACAGTCTCACCCAACCCGTAAAAGTGAGTTACGTGATAAATCTAAATTAAACACCGTACTGTCTTCACGCGATTACCTTGCTGATGGCGTGTGGGTTATCGCAATTTCATTGACCGAACAGGCCAGTTTCCCCCTTTCTGCCCTGCGTGATGCGCTGCTAAAACCCGTTTTTACGCTGAGTCTTGGGCGAAAATCCTGCCCTCTTGCACTGCCGATGATGCCGCAACTGACAGAATATCCGTCATTAAAAGCAGCCCTTGATACGCCTTTTCCTCTCTTGCCTTATCAATCAGAAAAGGCCAATCACTATTATTGGCAGCGTAATCATGATGTCGTGAGTTATTTCTGGGAAGGAAATAAAGACGAGATCATGATCCCTGATACGACAATACTGACTCATCAACTTTGGAATGAGCCACTACCACGCAGCCGCTGGCAGTTTACGCAACGCACGATGCACCAATTATCGTTCCAGTTATCCGGCGTGGAGGGAACACATGTATCTGTCTAAAGTCACCTTGCACCCTTTTGCTTACCCTATACAAGCACCATCACGAAAACAGACGAAAAATGATGTCTATGCTTCCCACCAACTCTTGTGGCAATTGTTTACGGGGCAGGAAGCGCGCAATTTCCTTTTCAGGCAAGAGATGAGCTTAAGTGGCAGACCTGAATTTCTTGTGTTGTCCACGACCACACCGATAGCCAATTCCCCGCGGTTCCAGATTCAGACCAGGTCTTTTGCCCCTCAATTACATAATGGACAAAAACTGGCGTTCAAACTCCGCACGAACCCCACTGTCTGCCTCACAGATAAAAATTCAGGCAAACAACTTCGCCATGATGTATTGATGCATGCCAAGCGTCAGGCAAGACATTCTGGTCGCTCAGGAGACATTGAATCAGTAATGATGCAAGCCGCCCAAACCTGGATACAAGATGAAAGACGGCTGGCTAATTGGGGTATTCGCTTTGATTTTCCCCCGGATGTTGAACGCTATACTCAACATCGCAGCTTTAAAGCCTCTGGCCAGAAAGTGGTATTTTCCAGCGTAGATTTTCAGGGTGTGCTCACTTTGTCAGATAGCAAACTTTTCCTTGAGCAATACCAGAAAGGATTTGGCAGGGCAAAATCCTTTGGTTGTGGGTTAATGCTGATAAGGGCACTGTAATGGTATTTATTCCATTAAAACCCATTCCCATCAAGGACAGGAATTCAATGATCTTTATTGGCATGGGACGTATTGATGTCAAAGATAATGCGTTTGTTGTGATTGATGAAGTCAACGGTGAACGTATGCATATTCCCGTCGGCTCCCTTGCGCGTTTAAAGTTGCTGCCACCAATAGCATTGCTCCTGACAGGCAAGTCAGAATTGCTTGTCGTGAAAAATTCAGGACAGACAAAATTTTGAAACGCCTTATTCCCTTGATTGAAGAAGTCCTTGCAGTGGGCGAAATTTCCCCGCGTAGCGGGGAAATATAACACGCATCTTGAAGTTGGATTGGTATAACTACTAATTAAATAAGGTAATAGCAGATCAAAAATAAAATTATCAATTGTCTTTTAACAATGACTTATTGTAATAAGTCATATAAATAATAAATAAAATTAAAACCTTTATAAGCTATCCTCTTATTTTAGGTAACCGAAATAAAAATCAATACAGGAAATAATTTCAATATAAATTAATCATTTTTACTAATACTTTGGAGAGATAAAACTCGCTCTATTTGACGATAAAACAAACGAATATGCCAAATCGTGCGATATTCCATCTACAAGCATAAATCGTTGATGATTGCCAAAAAGAGCTATGATAATCTACGCGCCTTTCCGGCTTAATCTGTTCATTTTGCACACATAAAAACACCAAAAATAGGAAGCAAATTTACTTATGAACTTAACTAACACGCGCAAATTGTTAGCAGCGACGCTATGTCTGGCGACCTCCTATGGTTATGCAGATAGTGATCGCCCACTTTTTTCATTAACGGTGTCAGAATCTGGCGCTCCACAGGTGAACCGTGACGGTAGCTTATCCCGCACTACCAAGTCTGAATCTCGTATTCTGCCAATTTGGGGCGATGCAGCACGCGCCAAAGGCTACGACCTGCCTGAACCGTTTGGTGCTAGTTATAGTTATATGAATCTGCGTCAGGATGTTGTTGTAGATAGCATTAAATTCAGATTCACCAATCCGCTGTTCAAACCTTGGGAAAGCCAGACTATTGTTAATGCTGGTGATACCCGAGGGAAAAGCGAAACACATATGCTTAAATTGGATTCCTGGATCTTACCTTTCTTAAATGTTTATGGTGTATATGGAAAAACTAAAGGGACTTCAAAAACCAATCTGGATAGCATTTATATACCAGGGTCTTCACCTGACGAACCATCGTGGGAAAACTTACCTTTTGAGCTAAATTTCAAAGGGAAAACCTTTGGTGGTGGTGCAACCCTTGCTGGCGGTTATAACCAATTTTTTGCCACATTAGATGCGAACTATACCCGTACCAATCTGGATATTTTGGACGGAGATATTAGTGCACTAGTTATCACGCCGCGGCTCGGTTATGAATTCGTTTTTACCCCTTTGATAACTGGACAAGGAAATACCAAAGTTCAAGTCTGGTTCGGTGCTATGTATCAAGACATTACTCAACGCTTTAAGGGGGATGTCAGCAAACTAAATTTACCACCTGAACTCGCACTATTTAATATGATTAAAGACTATACAGATATCAAATTCGACGTCAAACAACACCTTGCCCATAAATGGAACAATACCGTGGGTGCACGCTTTGAAATTACCCGTAATTTCAATATCCTGTCAGAAGTCGGTTTTGGTAACAGAAACAGCTTCTTTATCTCCGGTGAGTTCCGTTTTTAATGTTTGACCTTGCAACACTGAAAAGACTGGTTATTTCCAGCCTGCTTATTTTTACCCTTTCATCCGCACACGCTGATATCCTGCCTGATCGGCAAAAAATGGATGGTTGGTTAAACGAATTAGGCGGCAGCAACCATTTTGATGAGCGCAAAAAAATTGACTGGGGCGTATTGCCCGGTCCTTTCTACACCCCTGAAATGGGTATGGGGATTGGTGTGGCTGTGGTCGGTCTGTACCGTCCTGACCATTCAGACCACACCAGCCAGACTTCTTCATTGGGACTCAGTGGCTTTGGTTCATCTACCGGCGCGTTTGGCCTGAACTTTACCAATTACAATTTTCTTGCCAGTGACCAATGGCGGTTATTTGTTTCCGGTACACTGAATAACACCCCAACTTACTATTGGGGTCAAGGTTATCGTGCTGGTAAAAATGACAGCAACAAAGAGAAGTACCGTTCTCAGGAGTTTGCGATTCATCCACGGCTTCTCTATCGCATCACTGAAGCCACCTATGTGGGATTAGGCTGGAATTTATCTTCCGTCAATGCCAGTGATCCCGATATCGGAGCAAAACGGTATTTTGCCCAGTCCGTCGGGGGTCGCTCTGTGATAAGTTCCGGTGTCAGTGCCCATTTCAGTTATGATACGCGGGATTTTTTGCCCAATGCTCGGCACGGACAGGCATTTGAGATCATTTATAGCTATTTTTCCCCAGAATTAGGCAGTGATCACCGTTTCCATACCACACAGCTTCAATTCTCGACCTATTACCCGTTATCTGAAAAGACAGTCCTGGCCTTTGATAACTATGCCCGTTTCAGCGCAGGTGATGTACCGTGGAATCAGCTATCCCTGCTGGGTAACGGCCAGCGGATGCGCGGGTATTATGAAGGACGTTATCGTGACAATAATATCTTCACAACACAGTTAGAGTTACGGCATAAACTTGACTGGCGCCACGGTGTGGTCGGTTGGATAGGCACCGGCACGTTGGGAGATACCCCTTCACGGTTGGGAACCAAGCATTGGCTTCCTTCTATTGGTGTTGGCTATCGTTTCGAGTTTAAACCACGCATGAATGTCAGATTAGATTTTGGTGTCGGTAAGGACAGTACCGGGTTCTATTTTCAGGTTGGGGAAGCGTTTTGAGATTATTCGTTACACTCTGCCTCTGTTTTTTACTGATGGCATGCCAAAACCAGCCACAATCTGTTGATCCGGTAGAACCTGTCCTTGTCAGTGATACCTATGAACAATCACAGCAAGATTGGAATGCATTACCTCCCATTGCCCCGCCAGAAGGTTTAAGGGCTTGCTGTGCCTTCGGCTATAACCTAAAAGCCCAACTCTGGAATATTCCCATTCCCTTCTACGACATCGACAATATTGTAGAAGCCAAAAAATTGGGTGAGCATCACTATAATAACAGTGTTATCGGTGCCAGTGCCGCCTTACTGGGGGTAAGCAATGAAAAAGTGGGTCTGCTCTATACTCACAAGGGAGGGTTTATTGATATCTCCCATGTCAGGGATACCGCAGATTATACGCTTTATCTGTTTAGCCAGATTTACGCTCATCTTGGTCAAGAGTGGCAATTAACCCTGAACAATGAACTTGCCGCGCGTAAAATTCACTTTTTTGCTTTTACGCCACCGCAAGATCCTGCCGAACGCTATACACTCAGTGCCTATTTGGCTGCCAGACTCGCTTTTCAGCTTGCCGCCTGGCATGAAATAGCGCAATGGTATGGCTATCAATCAGTCCCCGGGTTTTCGGAGGAAATTTCGGCTTTTTCCCCGGAAGATCTCTATTCAAACCTGTTGGGAGCAAGATTAGCATTAACACTGATTCTGACAGGTCACGCGTCTTCTGTGACACAGTTCTCAACCTCAGTGGATAAGATCTTACCGATGGCTTTGCATGAACTCGGGGATTATTCCAGGTCAGGCACAAAGGAGATATTTGATAGCATAGATGGTTTATGGTGGAACAGTTATCGACGCATTCCTGAGAAGTTTTTAGTACTGCATCGGAATTATGATATCCAGGACAACCGCTCCCCATTAATGCCTTTCGGTAAAGAGCACCTTGCCCTGCGCCTGTCTCTGCCTGAGCATTATCAGCATTTCTCATTAGAGAAACTGGCGGAATTTCAGCTATGGTCAACCCATGAAATGAAAAACCTGCCTGTTCCAAAGCCATATTGGACAGTGAAAGATTTTAAAAGGCTGGCGGAAAATGCCCAACGGGAAGATGAGAAACAGTTGTTATTGAATAAATAGAGCCTGTACGTAGATTTGTGGAATTACCCGATTGTGATAGGGCTAATTATCCGTCGTTACCACGGTGCCCATTACATTCATAATTTCTTCTCCTGCCACCCTATATCCCCTGTGCAGTGTTTGGATAAAGCGTGCAGCAGGTGGATATAGGACTCTCGAAGAGCTGAATCAAGATATTCAGCTTCAGACTGTTCAGATCCTAAATATGCAGTGACCAAAATCGGGGAGCATCTCAATTCCCCAAAGCATTTACTTTTTTCATCCAACGATCTTGATGAAGTTAAATCTATGGTCGGACGGGTCATCCAGCCTCATCAGCTAACTATCGTGGACGCCCAAATGCACTATATTCCACTTGGGGGTATTTCCATGAGCCGATTACGTTACGGTGCCTGCGTTGAAATCACCCCAGGAGAATTGGATTCGTTCTTTCTCATCCAGATGCCGCTGGCGGGCTGTGCGGGTATTGAAAGCGGTGATCAGTACCTCGACTCCCCCCCTAATCTGGCTTCCATTCTCAACCCAAAACCGTAGAACAGCTCGCTCAGGTGGCAGCCGTCAGCCTGCGCAGCCCCTATTCCGGCTTTAAGGAGTTTCTGAATATCAGCCCGATGCAGTATTTACGTGACCTGCGTATGGAACATGTACGCACAGAACTATTAGCGGGAGAAGCCACCAGCGTCACAGGCGTCGCTCTGCGTTGGGGATTCGCCCATATGGGACGCTTTAGCGCAGAATATAAAGCCCACTATGGTGAGACGCCAAGTAAAAGCCTGAAACGTGGGTAGCCTGCAAAGCATCGTATTTTATTATTTCGTCATTTATCCCAGCATTTCATACAACTTCTGAATTTCATTTCTCCAGCTCTCCTGATTTTTGGGCTTCTGGTGCCTCGGTTTCCTGGCCAAATCCTGCGTCAGATTTTGCTCCAATACCACAATGCGTTGCAGGATCTCTTCCTCATCCGTTAATACTTTCAAACCATCAGAAGTGCTTTCCTGATCCTTAACCACTGCTTTTTGATAAGGGATCACTTTTTTATTCAGGAACTGATAATACCCCTCACTGGATGTGACCTCTTCCAGTTTGCCATTTTTAATCAGCCAAAAACGATTAGCGATGTTATCGATAAACGCCCTATCATGCGAAGTGATTAATATCGTCATCCCGTTATTAATCAATTCATTCTCCAGCTCCATTTTGCCAAAAATATCCAGGTGGTTTGTTGGCTCATCGAGGATCAGGAAATTGTGCTTATTCAGTTTCAAGATCAAAAACATTAATCGGGAACGTTCACCACCACTTAATCGCCCCACCAATTGGTTAAAATCAGCATATTTAAAGCCTGTCGCAATCAGTTGCTGTTTACAGGTGATATCATCGATATTCGGCGTGTTATTTCTGACAGCATCAAAGATCGATTCGTTTAGCGGGATTTTTTCCAATTCCTGATCGAGATACCCCATATTACACTGCGGGGAAAAGATATTTCTGGCATTATTATAGGACTCAACAAGCGTATGAATCAGGGTGGATTTCCCCACGCCATTATCACCTAATAAGGCGATTCTATCGCCCGGCCGGATATACAAGCCATTATTAATTGAAAATAACGGATTAAACTGCCCATCCTGGTGATAGCCAATCCATTCTTCCCCAATTTGCAGCATATTTTTCGATTTAACTGAGTCGGCATCCAATGATAATCGGTAGATTTCCCCTTCGGTTATTTTGGTTTTATCCTTTTCAAGTTTTTCTGCCCGTTTTTCCATCGATTTGGCTTTTCTGGCAAACTTTTCGTTATCGTGGATTTTTCCCCACAATGCCAAACGCTTGGCACTTTCCTGTATACGCTGAATGTTCTTTTCTTCCGCTTTCAAACGTAATGCATCCGCTTTATCTTTTTCCTGCAAAGCAGTCAATGCCGGGCTGAATGGCAGGGAAAACGACGTCAATTGTTGGTCACGCAAGAAAATCGTCTGGTTGGTGACGTTATCCAGAAAGTTTCGGTCGTGGGAAACGATAATAAACGCGCTCTTTAGGCTGCTATTAAAGAAATCCTCGAAAAATTTCAGGGTATTGGCATCCAAATGGTTACTGGGTTCGTCAAATAAAATAATATCGGGTTCTGCAATCGCACTCATGGCAAACATCAATTTTGTTTTTTGCCCACCACTGAGATCAATAACTTTTGTCTTAAAATCAGTATTCTGAAAACCAAAATCATAAAGCATGGATACCGCTTTGTAATCACCATATTCATCTATTTGTTTTACTTTCTGGGAAATAGATTCAAATAAGGTCATCTCAAGCAATGCGTCATCAATAAATTGAGAAACCATCTCCAATCTCAAACCATTAGCATATTCAATTACCCCATCATCCGGCTTTTCAATACCCGCTAGTAGCTTAAGTAAATGAGTTTTTCCCGTGCCGTTATAACCAACTAAAGCAATTTTGTCATTTTCTTTAATCGTTATGGAGAGATTGCTGAATAATGGCTTTGAATTAATGCTAAAGTTAACTTTATTACAATGAATCAGCGTTGACATATTTATGCCCCCATCGCAAAACCTTTATTAATATCATAATTTTGATTATTTTCAGTCAATATTTATATCTTCAAAGAAAAATAAGGTCAAGTTTTCATTATAATAAATGAAGGGATAACCGCGAAATCTTGTGTATCTTAATGTGATTATTTATTTGATTAACTAACTTATATACTCGATAAACGTCAAGTTGCAATCCGCAAGACGACGCGAGGCCTTATATTTCCCCCGTTTATTCCCGAATTTCTTCAATCAGTTGTGAATGGATGTATTCTTCACAAACACGAGCCACGGGAACAGTACCGAAGGATGGTTGAACGCATTAACAATCGTGCTGGCGAGTAACGGTAACGGAGAAAACCGATTGCTGGGGCCTTATCGCAGCCGCACTGGGAAAGCAGGAAAATCGGAATATTTTCGGAGATCGTGTTTTCTCCAAAAAACACGAATGTGCCATCGCGCCATCGCCTGCGGACACCTATCGCCATTTATTCGCTGTAATCAATCAATGCCCTGAGAAAGCCTTCACAAATGCGAAGAAAGCGTTCAATCAGGCACAGGAGCAATATGAGCATATTATTAATGAATTGAAGATCCTCGAAGCCTTAAGCGACCAGCAGAATGCTTGCCAGAAACTGCAATTAAAGATTGAAAAATTAAACCTCCGCCAATTACAGCTCAGCGCATTTTTAGCCAAACGCCATGCTCGTACTCCAGCATGGTGGACATTGCGAATAAAAAAAATCTGTCGTGAAAAAGCAATTGCTGAAAGACTGAGTCGCAGGCTAGAGGCCTCTCAGACCAGCTACCAGCTGGAAGAAAAGCGCTTTCAAAAGGCCTCAACTGCACTAAATACAGAACAGCAGCGGTATGCTCCGCTGAAGCAGAAATACACAGATGTACTGTTTGCCTCTTTGGAAACAGATATGGAAGCTCCAGATATTCAGCGAACCGCATTTGGCCACGATCAGGCCCTGAATGAGGCTCGCAGTCTTCTGACCGTTAGAGCACTGGAATTGCACTAAGCATGGCTTGCGACCGTCTATAAAGAATGTAAATTAAAGGACGTATTATACTGTTTAATGTCTGTCATCAATAACTCATTTGAAAACAGAAAGGTAAGCCTGGCTCTATGGCGACTGCTGTTTATGATTGTCCCCGTGGTTTCATCAACATTTGCATCTGTGGGGCGCCAATTTAGCGCTTTCAGTGCTGGTGATATCGGCTGGTTATTCATTGATGAAGCTGGGCAGGCAACACCGCAGCAAGCAGTTGGTGCGCTCTGGCGCGCTAAACGTGCGGTTGTTGTTGGTGATCCTTTACAGATTGAGCCAGTGTTCACTATCCCCCCTATATTTGTGGAAGCAATTGCAAAAAGAGAGTTTGGTGAAACATGGCGGGACTGGTCTCCAACCATCCAGTCGGTTCAAAATCTGGCGGATAGAGTTAATCCTTATGGCACCATGCAGATTTCGAAAGATACCTGGCTTGGTAGTCCGCTTCGCGTTCATCGACGCTGTAATGAACCGATGTTCAGCATCGCCAATGTCATTGCCTATAACAACAAGATGTTGCACGGCAAAAACCAACTCTGGCCTCAAGATGAGTTTCTGTGGGGAAGTAGCTGCTGGTTTGACGTTTCTGGCGAGGCAGAAGGGAAGCATTATGTTCCTGCTCAGGGGCAGCATGTGTTGACTATGCTGAAAACCTGGCTACAGCACAACAATCAAACGTTACCCGATACCTATATCATTTCACCGTTTAAACAAGTCAAAAACCAATTGAAGGTTTTCCTGCAAAAAGAGCTTCGTGGCGTAGAAGGTATAAATCAGTGGGTCAACAAGCGTATTGGCACAGTACATACTTTTCAGGGTAAGGAAGAGAAAAACGTTATTTTTGTTCTGGGACTCTCGGAGAAGACCCAAGGTGCCGCAAAATGGGCCTCTGAGAAACCGAACCTACTCAATGTCGCTATTACTCGCGCACAAAGCCGTGTCTACATCGTTGGCAGTAAACGCATCTGGTCAGGTTGCCAATATTTTGACGTTGCAGATGAAAAGCTGGGAGAAGTTTTGCAAGATTGATTTTACTTTATGGTGAGCTTGCTTAAATCTATCCGACATCATTATGGGCAAGGATACCCATTTCTTTATAATTTCCTCACCTCATTCACCATTATATGGACGCTCCAATGCTTCGACGATAACAACATAAGAGTCCCTTGGTGAGACGGATATAAATATAATGAAAACAATTTATATAAAATAGTATTGGACTAAAAAACCATTTATTCACAACTAAAAAGCCCTATTCATTACCAAAATTGTCTGTCTCGATACTACTGATTTTGTTAAAGTGTGCCAATCGATCTTTATACCATCTTGAAGGGATTTCGAGATTATTTTATGACAACTGATATTAATTACTTTTGATTACAATGTATTTAATAGAAATTAACCATAAATGCACCATAAAAGTAAGGTGTAATCCTTAATCCGTGTTTTAGGAACATTTGATGGAAATTGTAACAGACCTGATTTATGCACTTTGGCACCAAGACTACGAAACATTGGCGAATCCGTCGCTGGTGTGGGCAATCTATATACTACTATTTACCATCCTGTTTCTGGAAAACGGGATATTACCGGCGGCGTTTTTACCGGGCGACAGCCTGCTCATATTAGTCGGTGTTTTAATTGCAAAAGAAACCATGAGTTTCCCTGTCACATTAGTCATTCTCACCACCGGAGCCAGCCTCGGCTGCTGGATAGGATATCTTCAGGGAAAATGGCTTGGCAATACAAAATTAGTTCAGGGTTGGCTGTCACATCTTCCTGCACATTATCATCAACGCGCACATAACTTATTCCATCGTCATGGCTTATCTGCCTTACTGATAGGCCGTTTTCTCGCGTTTATCAGAACATTACTGCCAACATTAGCAGGCCTTGCCGGGCTAAAAAATGGACGTTTTCAAATATTCAATTGGCTGAGTGGGTTCATATGGGTGGTTATTCTAACAACATTGGGTTATGCCCTTGGTAAAAGCCCGCTGTTCCGCCAGTATGAAGAATATCTGATGAGTTTTTTGCTGCTGTTACCTGTAGGTCTATTACTTATTGGTTTAATTGGCAGCCTGACTGTCATTTGGCGCAAAAAGCGCACTAATAAAACGCTATCGTAACGCTTTATTTCCCTGTGGTATGGCCGCGTATACCACAGGGCATTGCTTTTCCCACTTTCCTAACCTTGTCGATTAAGCTTCTCCACTTAGCCCTCTCAAACGGTATTTAAGGCTAATTCGCAATATATTGTGATAATTTTTCATCTATTCATACTTTCATCTCTTGATAAAAACGTCTATGTTTGAAATTCATCCATCGTATATTTAAGGAGACAGGCAATGCCACAAAAGAAAAGCTCTGAAGATCTACGTACTGAATTACAATCGCTTGCGGATACGCTAGAAGAAGTCCTCAACAGCTCCGGTGACCATTCAAAAGCAGAACTGGAAAAACTACGCAGCAAGGCAGAAAGAACACTGAAAAATGCACGAACTACACTCAGTGAAGCTAGTGATAGGCTGGTAGGTCAAACCAAGGAAATTGCCGGTCATGCAGACAGTTATGTTCGTGAAAATCCGTGGACCGGTGTCGGTATAGGTGCAGCCATTGGCGTTGTATTAGGCGTTCTGCTTTCAAGGCGCTGACATGACCCAATCCCCTCACCCGAAAGGCCCGGGAAAAGGGTTCTTTGATACGGTACGGCGAGTAGCAGCCATTGCTGTTCACATAGTTGAAACTCGCATCCAACTCGTTGCCGTTGAGTTGGAAGAGGGAGCAGCAACACTGGTACAACTGCTATTGCTGGTAGGATTGACATTACTATTTGCAGGCTTTGGCCTGATGTGCCTATTGGTGCTGATATTCTGGGCTATCGATCCAGCCTACCGAATAACAGCAATAGCTATCACTGCCGGAATGTTACTGCTCCTCGCCGTATTTAGTGCAATATGGACAATAAAAAAGGCGCGAAAACTGACCTTTCTTAACGCAACTCGAACACAATTGCATGTTGACCGCAAAATGCTGGAGGATGATCCTCATGAGTAAATCGGGGGATCGTCAGCGAAAATTGCGCAAGCAACAGCTATTAAAAGAGATCCAGCAACAACGACAGTTACTTGCTACTTATAGCCAGAACTGGCTTAAAATGACACAACCCTATGATAAAGGCTGGCAAACCTTCATTACTTTTAAGCCTTATGTTGCCATTGGATCTGGCCTTGCCCTGCTTTACGGACTCCGCCACCCCAGGCAGTTTTATCACTGGTCACGTCGTATAATCAACATCTTCGGGATCATAAAAATCGTCCGAAACACACTATACAAAAATTAATACCAACGAATTCTTTCAAAAAAACTGCATAAAATAGTTAATATTCCTTACTATCAACCAATAATACCTCTCCGTAGAATACTTCCCATCAGATAATGATTAACAAATCGTGCTGTTCAGTCCATTTTTTAGACAATAAAAGCTAAACAGACAGTTTATTTATCGCGGCCTGCGGTATTTGTGGAGACAATCATGAAAAAATTTGAAGATATTGGCCTGTTGGTTGCCCGTATTTTAATATCCGTGCTTTTCATTATCGCAGGATATGGAAAACTGGGTGATGCCTATGCAGGAACGCAGGAATTTATGGAAGCCATGAAGGTGCCAGGAATTCTATTGCCACTGACTATCTTGCTTGAACTGGGGGGCGGGCTTGCTGTGATATTAGGCCTGTTGACCCGCACCACGGCTGTGTTTATATTTATTTTCTGTATTCTGACCGCGCTCCTGTTCCATAGCGATTTTTCAAATGACCTGAACCTGACTATGTTCCTGAAAAACTTCTCAATCAGCTCAGGTTACCTGCTGCTGGCTATGATGGGACCAGGAAGATTCAGTATTGACCATGTAATGAAGAAAAATTGGTAATCGAAAAAACAGCGCATTTCCCTTTCTTTTTATAGCCCCTTCCTGTGTATTCGCAGCAAGGGGCTTTATGATATTTGCTGCATTCGCTTTATTATCTTGGTGTATACATCTTAATTGTATTTTCACGCATGTCTTTGCTTCGCAAACAATTTAGGAATTTCACGCAAGCACCAGGACTTAGCTTCGCCCATACTATCACGCCGCCATGCCATGATAATGTTGGTTTCATGGCTGTATTCCGAACCAATAACCCGCAAATGACCTTCGGCAATATCTTGTTCCACCATAGGGTATGGCATGGTTGCCACTCCTAGTCCTGCCAAAAGTGCCCGACGTTTATCTTCCAGTGAACTCACCGTCAAGCGCGGTTGTTTATCCAATAATTTAACCGTCAACACCGGACGCTCTCTTGCTGTATCAGCGACAGCTATTCCACGATATTTCACGCGTGTGGCATCAGACAATGGTTCGGGTTCATGATGGATAGGGTGATCCGCACTGGCAACATAGACATTATTAATAGAATAAAGTACCCGCGAATTCACTTCGGCAGAAGCCCTGAAATGCAGATCAGGCGCAATCACAATATCAGCATATCCTGTTTCCAGACGTTCCCACGCACCAGCTAAGACTTCCGTCATTAACGAAAGTTGCGTATTCGATTTAGACGCTAATTTATCCACAAGCGGAAACAGCGATGCCATTGGGAACAACGCTTCACACACAATCGTCAGGTGAGTTTCCCAACCACGGGCGAGCGCTTCTGCATCTGCGGTCAATTTATCCGCAGCTTCAAGCAGTAACCGCCCTCGCTCCAGTAGCATCCGGCCAACATTAGTAAATTTCGTGCGATGACCAGAGCGATCAAACAGCACAACGTCCAATTCCTCTTCCAGTTTCTGCATGGTATAGCTCAGTGCAGAAGGAACTCGCCCCAACTCATCCGCTGCCGCAGCAAAACTTCCCCGTCGGTCTATCGCATCCATTACCCGCAGGGATTCCAAAGTAAGCGCACGTTCTTTACCCATATTTTTCTCAATCAGGAATTTTGAATATAGTCACCAGATTAACTGGCTAACATTTCAACGTCCAGATAATTAAGATCGACAGTCATAGATCTATGGTTAAAGAGATAACAACATGATAATAACGAGAACAGCAAATCAATGCGGAAAAGCCAATTATGGCTGGTTACAAGCTCGCTATACGTTTTCATTTGGTCACTATTTTGACCCAAAATTTTTGAACTACAGGACGTTGCGTGTTCTTAATCAGGAAGTTTTGGCGCCGAAAGCCGAATTCCAACCCAAATCTTACCCTCATGTTGATGTCCTGAATATTATCCTGCACGGAGAAGCCCAATATCGAGACAGTGAAGGCAATCACTTCCATGCACGCCAAGGGGATTGTTTGCTATTTTCTGCCCGTCAAGGGATCCGTTACAGTGAGCACAATACCAGTGACACGCTCCCATTGACACGGCTGCAACTCTGGCTAAAGGCCTGTCCTCAGCAAGAAGCACGGCCATTACAGCATATAATTCTGCCAAACAAGCCGCTTACCTTACTGGCTTCTCCTACATCAGAAAATAACAGTATGCATCTGCGCCAGCAAACGTGGATAAGCTATCTCGAGCTTAACCCCCGTGACAGCCAAATTTTGGCTTTACGTAGCCAACATGCTTACCTGCAATCCATCAGTGGTAATGCAATAATTAATGGCCACCAAAGCAGGGACGTAAAGATTAAATGTGGGGATGGCGTATTTATTCAGGAAGAGCAGGAAGTGATGTTACAAACGGAGACGCCATTTCGGGGCCTGCTGATTGACTTGGCTGACTAATAACTCCTTGTTTATAAAGAAAAAGCCCTATAAAGCATCTGCTCTATAGGGCAAAATCTGTGAAGTTGACCGATAAGCCGGGTTCTGTCTTGGACAGCCATTCATCTAGGCCAGCACTTGCGCACTGGCTCAAGCAACCTACCCGGGTTCGGTACGGGCCGTACCATGCGAACCCCTATTTGGTCTTGCTCCGGGTGGAGTTTACCGTGCCACGAACTGTTGCCAGTCGCGCGGTGCGCTCTTACCGCACCCTTTCACCCTTACCTGATCCCAAAATTGCTTTTACAAACAAAGCTGGGCCATCGGCGGTTTGCTCTCTGTTGCACTAGTCGTAGGCTTTCACCTCCCAGACGTTATCTGGCACCCTGCCCTATGGAGCCCGGACTTTCCTCCCCTTTACTGCTCCCAAAAGAGCGGTAAAGCAGCGACTGTCTGGTCAACTCCGGCGCGGATTATAAGAGGTTTAATAGCCAATGTATAGGGTTTTCACGCATCTTCTTCAATTTGTCCCAAGGTCGTGTTTTGATCGAGTGAATAACGATATAAGGCATTTTTTTTCACACCGTGGATCTCTGCCGCCAATGCCGCCGCCTTTTTCAATGGCAGCTCTTTTTGCAGCAATGCCAATGTCCGCAAGGCTTCCTGTGGCAAGCTATCCTCGGCGGGCTTACGATATCCTTCCACAATCAGAACCATTTCTCCGCGGCGACGGGTTTCATCTTCCTTGACCCATGCCAGAAGCTCACCAGCGGGCATTCCTTGAATCGATTCCCACGTTTTGGTTAATTCTCGTGCCAACACGATATAACGATCGGCTCCCCATACTTTCACAATATCTTCTAAACTGTCCAACAGACGATGTGTCGATTCGTAGAAAATCAGCGTACGCGGCTCTTGCCCTAATTCACGCAAAGTATCCTGGCGTCCCTTACTTTTAGCCGGCAAGAAGCCTTCATAACAAAAACGATCTGAAGGCAGGCCAGCAGCAGACAGTGCTGTAATTGCCGCACAAGGGCCAGGTAGTGGAACTACATTGATACCGGCTTCACGGCAACGACGAACCAGATGATAACCCGGATCGTTAATCAACGGCGTACCGGCATCAGATACCAATGCGATGCTCGTTCCTTGTTCAAGTTTCGTCAGCAATTGATCTGCTTTTTGCTGTTCATTATGATCATGAAGTGCGAACATGCGCGCATTAATGGCAAAATGTTGAAGCAACAAGCCCGTGTGTCGCGTATCTTCGGCTGCAATCAGATCGACATGTTTAAGAACTTCAAGAGCACGCTGAGTAATATCCCCCAGATTTCCAATAGGGGTTGGCACAACATATAGCGTGGATGTCGTAACCACTGCTCGATTGGTTTGATTCATTGTTTCATCCGAATGACCGATTTAAGATTGAGCATCTTTGAAAAAAACATCACTGGATACAGTATGCTTCCCTCAATTTTTGTGCGTTTAAAAACTGGTTTAATCTATACAGCACTGCTGTCAACTATGATTATTGCAGGGTGTACCATGCCCGAACGGCAAGGGCAACCAACTTCTAAGCCTCAGGATAAGATCAGCGCAGAGATTAACCGCTATCAAGCCATTATTGACGCAGCACACAATCAACCATCGTTGGATGTGATCCGTGCTTACATCGTATTGGGATCTTACGCAACAGATGAAGCTACCCGCCAGAAAAACCTTGATGAGACCTGGCAATTACTGACGCAACTTTCTCCACAGCAAATGAGTGAATTGGTGATTAATGCCAATGAGTATACGTTGCAGGGCTGGCTTGATTTGCTCAATACCTATCAGACCAATAAACAGGATCTCGATAAACTGCGACTCGCTATTCACGATTGGCAAATCCGTTATCCAGACAACCCCGCTGCACACAGTTTACCCACAGCCCTGCAACAAATGTTGCAGGAAACTAAAAACAGCCATGCCACAATGGGGTTATTTCTGCCATTGAGCGGCCAGGCCAAAATATTTGGGGATGCCATCCGTCAGGGTTTCCTTGATGCTCAAAAAGGGCTACCAAAGCCACCATTACCAGAATCACCATTGCCGGCAAATGCCAGCGCTGCAAATTCAGGGAATACTGATGTTGTCACAACTGAACCAGATATGGGTGTGATAAATGATGTGCCTGTTAATGATCTGACCGTAAAAATCTATGATACCAACAGCCAGCCTCTTACCGAACTGCTGGAACAGGCTAAACAAGATGGTGTCACTCTGGTGGTTGGGCCATTACTGAAACCGAATGTGGAACAATTGGCTCAAATTGAAACGCCACTGAATATTCTGGCGCTCAATGAACTCGATATGCCACAAAGACGCCCGAATATCTGTTATTTCTCACTCTCCCCAGAAGATGAGGCAAAAAATGCGGCCATGCATCTCTGGCAGCAGCAAAAACACAGCCCTTTGGTGTTGATACCCCGCACTGAATTAGGCTCACGGGTTGCAAAAGCTTTTGCACAAGAATGGCAAAAACTGGGCGGTCATACGGTATTGCAGCAATCTTTTGGCACGCTGGATGAAATGAGGAAATCCATGAATCGTGGTATCGGCATTCGCTTGTCAGGTACACCGGTTGTGTCCACAAATTCTGCCACAGAGCCTGTCGATGCCGTTTATATTGTTGCAACCACAAGCGAACTGACCACGATCAAGCCCATGCTCGATATGGCGATCAGTTCCCGTAAAAAGCCAGCTCTTTATGCCAGCTCACGCAGTAATAAATCAGATTCAGGCCCTGATTTTCGTCTGGAAATGGATGGCATGCAGTTTAGTGACATCCCGTTGCTGACCGGCACAAACGTGCCCTTAATGCAGCAAGCAGCCAAAAAATTCACCAATGATTATTCCCTGATGCGTCTCTATGCTATGGGAATTGATGCATGGTCGCTAGCCAATCAATTTACGCAAATGCAACAAGAAATGGGGTTTCACCTGAACGGCGCTTCGGGAGAACTATCCGTGACGGATAACTGCACTATCTTGCGTCAATTGCCCTGGATGCAATTCAATAATGGTCGCATAAGCCTCGAAAATACCAATAACACCGAAAATATAAATAACACAAAAGGTCTCGATAACGCAGGAAATACCAATAATATAGAGAGCAGCAATAACACTGATTCCAATGCAGTGCATGGTTCTCTGTGATTACAGGCATCGTGGTCATTTCAGGATGAAAAAACCAACAGGCAATCACTACGCGCTGGGGCACCATTATGAACAGCAGGCTAAACTGTTTTTGCAAAAACAGGGGCTTGTCTTTGTTGCTGAGAATGTGAAAATTCGGGGCGGGGAAATCGATCTGATTATGCGTGACAGGCATACATGGATATTCGTTGAAGTCCGTTTCCGCAAAAATGCACAATATGGTGATGCCATTGCTACAATTACTCAAAGTAAGCGTAGAAAGATATTATATACGGCTGCTGTCTGGCTGTCTCAACGCAATGAATGTCTGGAAACGGCATCCTGCCGTTTCGATGTTTGTGCAATAACAGGACAGAAATTTGAATGGCTGAAAAATGCCTTCAACCTGAATGAGAGCCCATTTTAATAGATTCTCAATTTTCTCACTAAATAAATAATTCCAATATACATAGGTCATAACGTGCTGGATAGAATTAAAGTCTGCTTTACTGAAAGTATTCAAACTCAGATCGCGGCAGCAGAAGCATTACCTGACGCAATATCGCGCGCCGCGATGATGATGGTTCAATCACTACTGAACGGCAACAAAATTCTTTGCTGTGGTAATGGTGGCTCTGCTGCAACGGCGCAGCGTTTTACCGCCAGCATGATCAATCGATTTGAAACAGATAGGCCAAGTCTGCCAGCTCTGTCACTGAATACTGACAATGTGGTGATCACTGCGATTGCCAACAGTAAACAGCCTGATGAAATCTATGCCAAACAAGTCAGGGCACTGGGACAACCAGGGGATGTCCTCTTGGCTATTTCTACACATGGAAACAGCCGGGATATTATCAAAGCGGTGGAAGCCGCTGTGACCCGTGATATGACAATCGTCGCGCTGACAGGTTACGATGGCGGTGAATTAGCGGGTTTACTAGGCCCTCAGGATGTTGAGATACGTATTCCTTCACATCACAGCGTCAGGATCCAGGAAGTTCATATGTTGACAATCAACTGCCTGTGCGACTTAATCGACAACACGTTATTCCCTCATCAGGATGAATAGGAGCCAGCTAATGCGGTTATTTTCTCTATTATTGGTCTGTTTCAGTGCAATGCTATTACAAGGGTGTATTGGTGCCGCCGTCGTAGGCTCCGCTGCGATTGCCACAAAAGCAGGTTCAGATCCGCGAACTATTGGGCAGCAAGTTGACGATACCACGCTGGAAGCCCGTGTCAGCAATGCCATCAGCAAGGATCCACAAATTAAGGCACAAGCCCGTGTGTCAGTGACTGTATATCAAGGCAAGATCCTTTTAACCGGACAAAGCCCCAATATGACTCTGGCTGAACGGGCAAAACAGATTGCGGCAAAGGTTGAAGGTACTGATGTGGTATATAACGAGATCCGTCAAGCCAGTCCCGTGACATTGGCGACGGCCTCCGCTGATGCCTGGTTGACGACCAAAGTGCGTTCCCAAATTTTAACCAGTGATGCGGTGAGATCATCCAGCATCAAAGTGGTGACAGAGGATGGTGAAGTCTTTTTGTTTGGCATTGTCACGCAACAAGAGGGGGCTGCGGCTGCAAAAATCGCCAGCGAAACTAGCGGCGTAAAACGGGTAACAACAGCATTTACCTACCTCAACTGAAAACCATCAAGGCGGCATTAATCAATGCCGCCCAGCCCCACATGTATTCAACGCCCATCCTAACTTATTTTGCTCTAAGTAATTCACGCCTCCCATTAACTGCATTTGTCGCAAGATCCATTGCTGGCGTTGTAATACATACCTGGAAGGCGTATGCACTTTATAACGATGAGGGTTTGGCAATACAGCAGCAAGCAATGCGGATTCGGCAGCTGTCAATCGGCAGGCCGGCTTGCCAAAGTAATGTTGGGCCGCTTCCTCAACGCCGAAAATACCGTTGCCGAACTCAGCAATATTGAGATAGACCGTTAAAATACGTTGCTTTGACCAGAGTAATTCAAGTACAGCAGTCATTCCCGCTTCTAATCCTTTTCTTACCCAACTGCGTCCTTCCCATAGAAATAAATTTTTGGTGGCTTGCTGGGAAATTGTCGATGCTCCCCGAATTCGTTTCTCATATTTTTTGTTATACGCCATAGCAGTTTCGATAGCCTCAAAATCAAATCCCCAATGTTTTGGGAATTTTTGATCTTCCGCTGCAATAACGGCTAACGCCATATAAGGTGAAATGTGATCCTGATCCCTCCATGAGGAACGAGAAACATAAGACAAATTAATTGATATTAAGGCGGCGACTTGTCTTTCTATCATCACCATAGAAAACGGCACTGGCAAAAATGAAAAGGCAATTACAGCAACGAACCACAAAACCGTGATCGACACGACAATTCTTTTCAGCCAGCGCCACAGTATTGAAAAAGGATTTCTCATCCGATTACTCAATCATTTCCAATATTTTTCTCACCAACTTATCAATTCCTTTTTCTGCCTGCGCCAAAGATTCTGCGAGCATATAAGCGGGCGTTGTTACAATTTTGTTTTCAAAATCAATGACAATATCATCAACCGGACACTCAACATGTACCCCACCCATCCTCGCTATTTGAGCCGCAGTTTCTGGATCATTGCCGATGGTGACTTTTATCGGTTTACCTAATATTTTAGATACCATAACCGGCGCAATGCATATAAACCCCATTGGCTTGCCTTGCCGGTGCATATTTTGCACTATACTTAATAATTCTTTATTTATTTCGCAATCCGATCCTTTAAATGCGAAATCACATAAATTCTTGGCTGCGCCAAACCCACCAGGAATAATAAGCGCATCCAACTCATCAATATTAACTTTGGATAAAGGTTGTATATTTCCCCGTGTTATACGGGCCGACTCTTCCATTATGTAGCGTCTTTCTTGTTTCTCTTCCCCGTTAAGGTGGTTAATAACATGATGTTGTATCTCATCAGGCGAAAAAAAAGACACTTCGGCGCCAAGACGGCTTAAAGAGAGCATAGTGAGAACTGATTCGTGAATTTCACTTCCATCGTACACTCCACACCCACTTAATATAATGGCAACAGATTTCATATTTCTCTCCCTTTGTAGTAGATTAATGCTTAACCCCTTAGAGGGTTAAACACCAATCTTCATCACAGATTTTAATGAATCTTGTAACAAAAAATCTTATCTTTGCTATGTTGGTACTTGTGTTCTGTGTAAAAGAATCCTTTAATGACTCGCATCGAAAACAAACCTCAGATAAGCGGGTAAACAGATTTCCCTGGTGTTGGCGCAGTATTAGCGCACCCCAACTTCGGTTGGGGTTATTTTTTTGTAACGCCTGATAACCAATTTCTTAATATTTCTATATCTTGCTTCCATTCCAACTTTAACTCATCCACCCATTCCTGAACATTATCCCACCACGCCGGTAAATCCGGTGACTGAATCTGTTGAGCCAATTGCTGCAAATGGCGTAACCCGACTGAACCCGCCGCACCTTTGATTTTATGCGCCTCTTCCGTAATGCCTTTTTGATCTCTGGCGGTCATATTGGAGTCCAGCAAAGCAAGATAATTTGGCATCATGGTTTCAAAAATAACCAGATTGTCTGTGATCATTTGTGGCCCAACCAATTCGATATATTGATTAAGCATCTCCGTATCCAGCCGTCCTTCATCCTGAGTCACAAGCTCAACATCCACTAAGGCAGTGTCAGATTCAGAACCCTTGCCCCAATATTTTTCTATCACGGCAGTCAACTCCTTGACAGATAACGGCTTATTGAGCACATCATCCATGCCCGCATCAAGGTATTCTTTTTTATCCTTTAATACATTAGCCGTCAGCGCGATCAAAGGGGGCAAGAATTGGGAGGAATAACGCTGGTGCAATTGACGGGCAATATCCAGCCCCGTCATATCCGGCAATTGGATATCCAGTAACACTAAGTCATATTCATCAGGATCAAACATGGCCAGTGCATCATAGCCATTCATAGCAACATCCACACTGTTCCCCAATTTCTCCAGAACAGAACGGGCGACAATGACGTTCAATTCAATATCTTCTACCAGTAAGATATTAAGCGCTGGCAATGGGATAGTATCCTGTTCAGCCTTCCCTTCCGGGTGTTCACCAATGGCTGGCGCAACGACAGACAAGGTAAAGCAAGAACCTTTGCCTAACGTACTTTTCACCACAATGTCCCCTCCCATGCTTAGGGCAAGACGCTTCGAAACAGCAAGGCCAATCCCCGTTCCGGTTGCAGGACGCCCACCAGCGCTGTCTTTAACCTGATAATACATGGCAAAAATTTTTTCCAATTCGTCAGGAGGAATACCAATGCCGGAATCCGTCACTTCAAAGAATAGGCGTTCCTCTTCTGCTTCACGCCAGATACGAACCTTAATTTCGCCTTCAGGCGTAAATTTCACGGCATTACTAATCAGGTTCCACAAAATCTGGCGCAAACGGGTTCCATCAGTCAGCACTTTTGCGGGGAGTGGCAGTTCAGGCTCCAGAACAAATTTAATGCCCTTCGGCTGCGCCAATAAAGCGGAAATATTTTCTAAATCTGTTATGAAGCCGGTGAAATCAACGGGTTGGTTATCAAGTTGGACTTTTCGACGCTCAATTTTATCTAACTCGATAATATCATTGAAAATATTACCCAATGTAATAGCGCTGACATGGATTGTTTCCAGGTACTTACATTGTTCTGGGGTTAAGTCGGTATCCATCAGAATTCGGCTCAAGCCCACAATGCCATTTAAAGGCGTACGAAGCTCATGGCTAATCGTAGAGATAAACGTCGTCTTATCCCTGCTGGCGTTCTCCAATGCATCCTGATAGCGTTTACGCTCCGTTATATCGCGCCCAAACCCCATTAACCCATGTCGCTTGCCAACGCGATCATAAAAAGGGACTTTTCTGAGTTCAAAACAGGCTTTACGTCCATCGGGGTAAACTAACCACTGCTCATAGGTCAGGGATACATTGTGGCGAAATACTTTTTCATCCGTTTCCATCACCTTGCTGGCAATTTCTTTATCGTAAACATCTGTCGGCGTCAGGCCGATGAGCTGTTTTTCGCTTTTGCCCGTCAGCAATTCCATCGCCCTGTTACAACCGGAAAATTCATTATCTTCATTGCGGTAATAAACCAGGTCCGGGGAAGCATCCAGAAATGAACGCAATAGCACCGATTGCTGCTCAAGCTCAATCTGGGTTTTTTCACGCTGCTCCATTTCCAATTTGAGTTTATCCAACAAAACCAAATGGGCTTTTTCCACCTTCTCCCTGTCACTAATCTCCTGGTTCAATTGGTCGATGTTTTCTTTGAGTTGCAGGTTTAATTTCGCATCACGCTGGCGCATTTCTTCAAGTTTTGCGACCAGACTCGATAACCGCTGGCGGGATTCTTCAAGCTGTTCTACGACGATGGAGAGAAAATAAACCGCCCAAGGGGTAATTAACAAACCAAAAAAAATGGAGCGAATTAAATCAATACCCTGCACTTCTCCATGCAGTACAAATGTCACCGCCATCTGCATCGCCATCGCAAGAATAACTAAAGCTGATGCAAGTAATATAGAAAAACGCACCAGCCCCAGCTTCATCATCAAATCTACATAATATTGGGCAAGCCCCCGAATCAGCTTCATAACAACTCCCAGTAAAATCTTTTCCAGTAAAGTGACTAGATTGAATCATAACGTAAAAAGTCCCAACGTCGTTACGGGATATGACTTTCAACCTCTCACAAAGAATAAAAATGAAAGCAATAAGAATAATTATGCAATAAAATTTCATCGCCCTTTTTTAGATGAAAAAACAACCAATCACTTCTTCTTGCAAATTAAAAAATACACAATATAAATCCAATTTAAGCAAAAAAATAAGAATAAAACATCAATATGGATCTATTTTAAAGCATATCCAAAATAGATAGTGTGGTGATTTTAGTGATATAACTCACATCATTTAAGCGGAATGATCTTAGTCACAAAATACAAAAAATCGCCATTTACTCATAAAAATCAAAAAAATAAATGAAAATCATCAATAAAAAACGCTATTTAACACGATTTGACCAACTCTGCTTTTACCGTTAAGTTGGGAATTCGCTGAAAATCACCTGTCAGATGATCCTCTGACTCATATTTATGCAGTGATAGGTAGAGAACATAACATCATTTTGATTCACCGCTTGTTAATGCCAATAAAACAAGTGGTGTTTTATTGAGGGCGCAAATTAGACGCCTGTAGAAAAAATATATATCGATCCCCTCTCGTGAGTGATGTGAGAGTCGGACAGAACTTGGGGAGCTTTACAATGTTATATGACAGATTGCAGGAAAAAGATAACTGTGGCTTTGGATTAATCGCACATATTGAAGGTGAACCAAGCCACAAGGTGGTGCGCACAGCCATACACGCACTGGCCCGGATGCAACACAGGGGGGCAATTCTGGCGGATGGAAAAACAGGTGATGGCTGTGGTTTGTTAATGCAAAAACCAGACCGTTTCTTCCAAATGATCGCCCGCGAGCAATCATGGCGGCTCGCTAAAAATTATGCTGTCGGCATGTTGTTTCTAAGCCAGGATGCCGAAATCGCTCAATTATGCCGTGATATTATCGAACAGGAATTACAACACGAAACCCTGTCCATTGTGGGTTGGCGGGAAGTTCCTATCAATCACGATATCTTAGGTGATATTGCCTTATCAAGCCTTCCTCGTATTGAGCAAGTTTTTATCAACGCCCCCGCCGGATGGCGAGCGCAAGATCTGGAACGCCGCCTGTTCGTTTCTCGACGTCGCATAGAAAAACGTATTACCGATAACGACTTTTATATTTGCAGCCTGTCCAATCTGGTCACGATTTATAAAGGATTGTGCATGGCTGCGGATTTACCACGTTTCTACCTCGATTTGGCTGACCTGCGCATGGAATCTGCCATCTGTTTATTCCATCAGCGCTTTTCAACCAATACCATTCCCCGCTGGCCGCTGGCACAACCCTTTCGCTATCTGGCTCACAATGGGGAAATCAATACCATTACGGGAAACCGTGAATGGGCTAAAGCGCGGGCCTATAAGTTCCGCACGCCGTTGATCCCGGATTTACATACTGCGGCACCTTTTGTTAATGAAACAGGTTCCGATTCCAGTTCACTGGATAACATGCTGGAACTGTTTCTCAATGGCGGTATGGATTTAATCCGCGCAATGCGTTTGCTCGTTCCACCGGCGTGGCAGAATAATCCTGATATGGATGATGATCTGCGTGCATTTTTCGATTTTAATTCCATGCACATGGAACCCTGGGATGGACCGGCCGGCATCGTTATTTCCGATGGGCGTTATGCCGCCTGTAATTTAGATCGCAATGGCTTACGCCCTGCCCGCTATGTGATTACCAAAGATAAGCTGATTACCTGTGCTTCTGAAATCGGTATTTGGGATTACCAACCCGATGAAGTCGTCGAGAAAGGCCGTGTTGGGCCAGGTGAGTTAATGGTTATCGATACCTATGAAGGGCGTATTCTCCACTCAGCGGAAACTGACAATGATCTGAAAAGCCGCCACCCTTATAAAGAATGGCTGGAGAAAAACGTCAAGCGTTTGATACCGTTTGAAGAGTTGCCACAAGCACAGGTCGGACAGCGAGAATTAGATGATCACCTGTTGGTGACTTATCATAAACAGTTTGCCTACAGTAATGAGGAATTGGATCAAGTTATCCGTACCCTCGGTGAAAATGCGCAAGAAGCGACCGGTTCAATGGGCGATGACACACCATTTGCTGTGCTTTCCAGCCGCCCGCGCATTATCTACGACTATTTTCGCCAGCAATTCGCCCAAGTGACCAATCCTCCCATCGATCCATTACGTGAAGCTCATGTGATGTCTCTGGCTACCCGCATTGGGCGAGAAATGAATGTCTTTTGTGAAGCAGAAGGGCAGGCTCATCGGTTGTGCTTTCAATCGCCCGTCCTGCTCTATTCTGATTTCGTGCAACTGACAACACGGCAGGAATCCTATTATCGCGCTGATACGTTGGATTTGACCTTCAATCCACAGGAAATCACGCTGAAACGTGCTGTCTTCGCTTTATGTGAAAGGGCTGAGGAACTCGCCCGCAATGGGGCAGTATTGTTGATACTATCCGATCGCAATATTGCACCAGAAAAGATCCCCATTCCTGCGCCAATGGCGGTCGGTGCTATCCAGCACTGCCTGGTTGAGAAAAACCTGCGCTGCGATACCAACTTGATTGTAGAAACCGCCAGTGCACGTGATCCGCACCATTTTGCGGTATTGATGGGTTTTGGCGCTACCGCTGTTTACCCTTATTTGGCCTATGAATCACTGGGGAAAATGGTGGATGATGGCACCATCAGTGCGCCATATGCCCGCATAATGCTTAATTATCGCAATGGCATTAATAAAGGGCTGTATAAAATTATGTCCAAAATGGGCATCTCCACCATTTCCTCTTATCGCTGCTCTAAGTTGTTCGAAGCCGTTGGTTTGCACCGGGATGTGACAGACTTCTGCTTCAATGGTGTTGTCAGTCGTATTGGGGGCGCAGATTTCAGCGATTTTGAACAAGATCTGCGTAATCTTGCCAAACGGGCATGGCTGCATCGCCACGCCATCGATCAAGGGGGACTGCTGAAATATGTCCATAATGGGGAGTATCACGCTTATAACCCCGATGTTGTCAGCACATTGCAGGCCGCCGTTCACAGTGGCAATTACCGTGATTACCTGAAATATTCCGAACGGGTCAACGGGCGCCCTATCACCACCTTGCGGGATCTGCTTGCCCTTGCGCCTAAAGGTGAACCCATCGATATTGCAGATGTTGAACCCGCAGAAGCACTGTTCAAACGGTTTGATACCGCCGCTATGTCAATTGGCGCACTCAGCCCTGAAGCCCATGAGGCGCTGGCAGAGGCAATGAATACGTTAGGGGGGTTTTCCAACTCTGGCGAAGGTGGCGAAGATCCCGCACGTTATCGTACCAAGAAAGTTTCCCGCATTAAGCAAGTTGCTTCCGGCAGATTTGGCGTTACACCCGCCTACTTAGCCAGTGCCGATGTGATCCAGATAAAAATCGCCCAAGGTGCAAAACCAGGGGAAGGCGGTCAATTACCGGGAGATAAGGTAACGCCTTATATTGCCAAATTGCGCTACTCCGTTCCCGGCGTTACCCTGATTTCTCCGCCGCCACATCATGATATTTATTCAATCGAAGATCTGGCTCAATTGATTTTCGATCTTAAGCAGGTGAATCCGCAGGCGCTGATCTCCGTCAAACTGGTTTCAGAGCCTGGCGTGGGAACCATTGCCACCGGTGTCGCCAAAGCTTATGCCGACCTAATCACCATCGCCGGTTATGATGGCGGAACAGGTGCCAGCCCGCTCTCTTCTGTCAAATATGCGGGTTGCCCGTGGGAATTAGGGTTGGTGGAAACCCAACAGGCGCTGGTTGCCAATGGGCTACGCCATAAAATCCGCCTCCAGGTTGACGGTGGCCTGAAAACAGGGATGGATATCATCAAAGCGGCTATTTTAGGCGCTGAAAGTTTCGGTTTCGGCACTGGCCCAATGGTTGCTCTCGGCTGTAAATATTTGCGCATCTGCCACTTAAATAACTGTGCCACAGGTGTCGCTACACAAGATGAAAAATTACGCCAATCTCATTATCACGGCTTGCCAGAAAGAGTCATTCACTATTTCCATTTTATTGCGCAGGAAACACGTGAACTGATGGCGCAATTAGGGGTAAAAAGACTGACCGATTTGATTGGACGCACAGACTTGCTGGAAATACTTGAGGGAATTTCTGCCAAGCAAAGCAAGCTCAATCTCGGACCATTGCTGGAAACGGTGGAACCTCATACCGGCAAAGCGCTGCATTGCACGGAAGGGAATCCGCCTTTTGACCCTGGTACGCTAAATAAATTGATCGTCGCCAAAGCTATGCCTTATGTAGAAAACGCGCAAAGCAAGGCGTTCTATTTTGATATCCAAAATACCGATCGCTCTGTTGGTGCCTCTCTCTCCGGTGAGATTGCGGCTCGGTATGGCGATCAAGGGTGCGCTGCCGACCCGGTCAAACTGCATTTCAATGGAACAGCCGGGCAAAGTTTTGGCGTCTGGAATGCTGCCGGTGTCGAACTGACTTTAATTGGCGATGCCAATGATTATGTCGGTAAGGGTATGGCTGGCGGCTGTATTACCATCCTTCCTCCTGCCGGCTCAGCATTTAAAAGTCACGAAGCCACGATTATCGGTAATACCTGCCTTTATGGGGCAACAGGCGGGAAACTCTTTGCTGCCGGACGTGCCGGTGAACGCTTCGCAGTACGTAATTCAGGTGCCATCACCGTTATTGAGGGGATCGGCGACAATGGCTGTGAATATATGACTGGCGGGATCGTCTGTGTTCTGGGCAGCACTGGCGTAAATTTTGGTGCAGGTATGACAGGGGGATTTGCTTACGTCCTTGATGAATTTGATGACTTCCGCAAACGCGTCAATCCAGAACTGGTAGACGTTCTCTCAATGGATACCCTTGCCATTCATAAAGAGCATCTCCGGGGATTAATCACCGAACATGTCCGTCTGACAAACTCTCAACACGGTGAAAGCCTATTGGAAAATTGGTCTCAGTGGGTCAATAAGTTTGCTTTGGTTAAACCTAAATCCAGTGATGTCAGTGCGTTGTTGGGGCACCGTAGCCGTTCTTCCGCCGAATTGCGGGTTCAGGCACAGTAAGGAGCTAATCATGAGTCAGAATGTTTATCAATTTATCGACTTACAACGTGTCGATCCTCCTAAGAAATCGTTGAAAATCAGAAAAATAGAATTTGTTGAGATTTATGAACCCTTTTCTGAAATTCAGTCACAGGCACAAGCAGATCGCTGTCTCTCTTGTGGTAACCCATACTGTGAGTGGAAATGTCCCGTACATAACTACATTCCAAACTGGCTGAAACTCGCCAATGAAGGACGCATCATCGAAGCAGCGGAATTATCACACCAGACCAACAGCTTGCCGGAAGTCTGTGGGCGAGTTTGTCCGCAAGATCGTCTGTGTGAAGGTGCTTGTACCCTCAATGATGATTTCGGGGCCGTCACTATCGGTAACATTGAACGTTATATTAATGACACGGCTATTGCGATGGGCTGGAAACCGGATATGTCGCATGTCATCCCAACCGGTAAACGTGTCGCCGTGGTTGGGGCAGGACCGGCAGGATTAGCCTGTGCAGATGTCCTGACTCGTCATGGCGTACAAGTGGTGGTCTACGATCGCCATCCTGAAATTGGGGGCTTGCTCACATTTGGCATTCCCGCCTTTAAACTAGAAAAAGAGGTGATCATTCGCCGCCGTGAAATATTTTCTGGGATGGGGATCGAATTCCGTTTAAACATAGAGATAGGCCAAGATGTCACTCTGGCTGAACTCACCAAAGAATTTGATGGCGTATTTCTTGGGGTGGGGACTTATCAATCCATCCACGGTGGACTGGAGAACGAAAACGCTGACGGGGTATATGACGCCTTACCTTTTTTAATCGCCAACACCCGTCATTTGATGGGTTATCCGTCTCTGCCTGAGCAGCCTTATGTTGATATGAAGGGTAAACGGGTTCTGGTATTGGGCGGCGGTGATACAGCAATGGACTGCGTCCGTACTTCGATTCGCCAGGGTGCAGCCCGTGTTATCTGCGCCTATCGGCGAAATGAGGAAAATATGCCCGGTTCCCGTCGTGAAGTAAAAAATGCGAAAGAAGAAGGTGTAGAGTTTCGTTTTAACCTGCAACCCATTAGCATTGAGATTAATGGTGCAGGACGGGTTTGTGGGGTCAAGGTGGTGAAAACACAGCTGAGTGCCATAGATGAAAAAGGCCGTCGTCAGGCTGAGATTATTCAAGGTTCCGAATTTTTGATAGAAGCCGATGCAGTGATCATGGCATTTGGTTTCAAGCCTCACACTATGAACTGGCTGGATGAACATCAAGTCAGGATCGATCAAAAAGGTCGTATTATCGCGCCTGAATCCAGTGATCTGCCTTTTCAGACCAGTAATCCTAAAATATTCGCAGGCGGGGATGCTGTACGTGGTTCTGACTTGGTAGTAACCGCCATTGATGAAGGCAGAAAAGCTGCTTTCGGTATCCTCGACTATCTTAAAGTCTAATATTCCATTCTTTTTTCTAATAACTTCTCCGATTTTTTAATCGGAGAAGTTCCCCTGGTATAAAAATACTGTCATTTTTTTATTTTCTTTTACTACCAGATTACTTGTATTTTTGAGATTTATGCGACTATTCTTATATTCTAAAGTCAAATATATCGATTTAATCTCCTGCTCATTATAGCAATACAGCCATAGTGCAATGCCGTAATACAGCAATAAGGTTTATTTTTTTCGAAGAGAAAATGGCTTAACAAAACTGATTAAATAGATATGAAATAAAAAATCATTAAAGTGATAATAATAGGTAGAAATATATGCGCTTACTTTCCCAGATACTCTTCTTCTCTTTTATATCCTCAGCAAGCTTGCCCTCAGTTGCCAGATTCTCTACTCCTGCCGAAATTATGCAACAAGTACAAGAAAGAGGAGTAAATTCTGTTGTGGCAGAGATAAACGCAGAATATAAACAAGACAAAATTATCCAGAATATTGCGACTGGTGATAAGCAATGGCTGCAAGTTGCCTTTAAGCTATATCCTAATATCCATCCAGAATTTTCCCAGCAAATTATTAATGCTTTATCAGTTGCTTTAATTGAAAATCCCGTAGAGATATTATCACTGACGAAAGTACAAAGCACCCCCTCATTCACGGATATCTGCAACATGCCGCCAACGATCAGAGGATTGAGCCAACAGAAATCATTTGCCAAGAAAATGATAGATAGCCTCAGAGCTACGGAGAAATCTAACAGGGGAGAAAACCAATATAATATCGAAATCTGTCTATGGCAATTTGAGAAATCGCTTAGTTATATGTAGCACTAATTTGCTAAAAATAAAGGAGATCAATGTCTCCTTTATTTCTCATGAATCCCTTTCACCTTCCAAACTGTGGCCTTGCTGACTACAACTTGAAATCTATTGGGTATGAGCTTTGAACAATTATTTTACGACGCGTAAGGTTGGGCGGCCTTTTGGCGGTTGAGGAGGTTCATCATCTGGCGAATCATCGTCGTGAGCAGCTTTCCTATCATGCTTACTATTATGGATATGCACCAAATTATCCGCTACTGGCATGTCCGTTTCTTCTGACTCAGCATTGTCCACATTATAGACGAATTCTGGCTCAAACATCATTCCCGCGCCATTTTCACGGGCATAAACCGCAATCACAGCCGCCATTGGAACAGTCACTTGACGACCAACACCACCAAATCGGGCATTAAATCTCACTTCATCGTTCGTCAATTGCAAATTGCCAACCGCTCTCGGTGAGATATTCAAGATAATTTGCCCATTTTGTGCATATTCCATCGGGACGTTAACGCCATAAAAGTTAACATCCACAACAATATGTGGGGTCATGTCATTATCCAACAGCCATTCATAATGCGCCCGCAGTAGATAGGGGCGGCGTGGAGACATTTGAGTCATCTCCATATATTAACTCCGTGATTGTAAACGCATTTCACGTTCAACTTCCGTCAACGAAGCCAAAAATGCGTCACGTTCAAATACACGCTGCATATAGACTTGAAGATCTTTGGCGCCAGGTCCTGACAACTCAACACCCAAGACAGGCAAACGCCACAACAGTGGAGATAAATAACAATCCACCAAGCTGAACTCTTCACTCATGAAGAACGGCATTTCTCTGAAAATTGGCCCAATCGCCAGTAATTCTTCAGCAAGCTGTTTACGTGCAGCATTCGCTTCCTGAACACTCCCTTCCTGAATTTTGTACATCAGGGAATACCAGTCTTTTTCAATTCTATGCATCATCATACGACTGGAGCCTCGTGCGACAGGATACACAGGCATGAGTGGTGGATGCGGAAAACGTTCATCCAGATATTCCATAATGATGCGAGAATCATACAGGGCCAGCTCACGATCAACGAGAGTAGGAACAGATTGGTAAGGATTCAAATCAATCAAATCCTGGGGCAAATTACCTGCTTCAACGTGTTCAATCTCTACGCTGACCCCTTTTTCCGCCAATACAATTCTCACTTGATGGCTAAAAATGTCGGTCGGGCCGGAAAACAGAGTCATTACCGAACGTTTGTTGGCAGCGACAGCCATGAAAACCTCCAAGTTTATCTAAAAAAAGGAACGAACAGCCCTTCAATGAACAGCGGCTATTCTCGCTCATATTCTCATCCTGTTTCGCGCTTATTATCCGAGGTTATCCCCCTTTATCTTCCAGTGACTGCTTTATTGGCTGTAACAAGAAAATATCTTGGGGTATTTTTACCTCTGCCAAATCGGGCAAACTCATGGATAAGGCAAAAAATTGTTACTAGTCTACCAGATTTTGCCCATTTTGTGGGGAAGTACATTGAGAATTAATGATGAAATATTAGAGTCTGGGAATTTATTTCTCAAAAATGCTCTTTTTTTGCCAAAAATAGCGAATTATCGGAGAGTGAAAAACCGGAAGGAATAAAAAACCCGCCATAAAATGACGGGCTTTTAACTTTAACCCACTGCCACAGTTGTGGCAATAAATTAACGTTTGGAGAACTGTGGACGACGACGTGCTTTGCGCAGACCCACTTTTTTACGTTCAACTTCACGGGCATCGCGGGTAACGAAGCCAGCTTTGCGAAGTTCAGAACGCAGAGTCTCGTCATAAGCCATCAGTGCACGGGTGATACCGTGACGGATTGCGCCTGCCTGACCAGAAATACCACCACCTTTAACAGTGATGTACAGATCCAGTTTGTTCAGCATATCAACCAGCTCAAGTGGCTGACGAACAACCATACGTGCAGTTTCACGACCGAAATAAACTTCGAGGCTGCGTTGGTTGATTACGATGTTACCGCTACCTGGCTTAATGAAGACACGAGCGGAAGAGCTTTTGCGGCGACCAGTGCCGTAGTATTGATTTTCAGCCATTGCCTATAATCCCGATTAAATGTCCAGAACTTGTGGTTGCTGTGCCGCGTGGTTGTGCTCGCTGCCCGCGTAAACTTTCAGTTTACGGTACATTGCACGACCCAGTGGCCCTTTTGGCAGCATGCCTTTAACCGCGATTTCAATGACACGCTCAGGACGGCGGGCAATCATCTCTTCAAAGGTCGCTTGCTTGATACCACCGATGTGACCAGTGTGGTGATAATAAATTTTGTCAGAACGTTTGTTGCCAGTTACAGCAACTTTTTCTGCGTTAACAATAATGATGTAATCACCAGTATCAACGTGCGGAGTGTATTCCGCTTTGTGCTTGCCGCGCAGGCGACTAGCCACTTCAGTTGCAAGACGGCCCAAAGTTTTGCCATCTGCGTCAACAACATACCAGTCGCGTTGTACGGTTTCTGGTTTAGCTGTAAAAGTTTTCATTAAAGCTTACCCAATTATAAGTTACACGTTGGTGAACACTCGATGTTCAGAAACTGTTTTTTGAGGTTCACACGACTCATGTCCAGCAAACCTACCCCTTCGAATAGCCTATGCCGGCACTAATGCAAGTTTTTTGGGAAATAAAAAATCCTGCTGTAACGTGGGGTCGCAAGATTATAGAGAACTCATCATAAAAAATCGACCCCAAATTCAATAATTATCCCAAAGAGCAAAGGAATCAGGGTAAATGTGGAAGTTTCAGGTATTCCTCACTTTGCATTTCCTGCAACCGGGAGAGGCAACGTTGATATTCAAAGGTCAACAACTCACCTTGATAAATCTGTTCCATTGGCGCGTCAGCATTAATGATAAGTTTCACCTGGCGCTCATAGAATTCATCCACCAGTGCGATAAAGCGCCGCGCCGCATTTTCATTCAATGTTGTCATAATCGGCATATCGTGTAACAAAACAGAATGATAAAGCTTCGACAAAGCAATATAGTCCAGTTGACTGCGCGGATCTTCACACAATGTTCTGAAATGGATTGCCAATATCCCATCAACACTACTGATGACGGGCATATTGCGATGATTGATCACCAATATTGGATTCGGCTCCCCTTCTTGCCCGGCCAAACGCAGAAACATATGACGCATCTCCTGTCGATTCTCCTCTGACAATGGCGTCAGATAGAGATGAGCCGGTGTCAGTGTGCGTAGGCGATAGTCGATACCGGCATCGACATTCATCACATCACAATATTTTTTGATCTGCGCAATGGCTGGCAGAAATCGGGCGCGCTGCAATCCATTTCGGTATAACGCATCTGGCGGGATATTGGATGTCGCCACCAAAGCAATTCCCCGTGCAAATAGGGCCTCCAGCAATGTGCCGAGGAGCATGGCATCCGTAATATCAGAGACAAAAAACTCATCAAAACAGAGTATATCCGTCTGTGCCTTGAAACCATCAGCAATGATCTCTAAAGGATCTTCATGGCCTTGTAACGCGGTTAACTCTTCGTGTACCCGTAACATGAAACGGTGAAAATGGAGACGCAGTTTCCGCTCAGTAGGTAAACTCTGGTAAAACATATCCATCAGCCATGTTTTGCCACGCCCGACACCGCCCCACATATAAAGCCCCTGCACAGGGCGGAATTGCGCAGAAGTTTGCCGACTAAACAATTTGCTCAATACGCCTTTCAGTCCACTGGCTTGCGAAGTATGGCGCGGTTGAGCATTGATAAGATCGCGATGAATAAGATCAAGGCGTTCAACCGTCTTGCGCTGTACTTCGTCAGGTTGATACTGCCCCTCAGACAATGCTGATTGATAGAGAGATGAAGGTGTAATCGGTGACATGAAAAAGACAATCCTTAAAGTTTTTTATTCTCAGTACATATCGTAATTTACCAATAAGAACGATGCCAATTCTCACTGATGTGAATTGAGAGATCTGCTTTTGGATAAGAACTTTTACCTGCATACTTTGGTAAATCTGTATAAAATATATCTATCAGATTACAGATAAATAAATAAATTAATTAATAATCAATATTCCACTCTGACTAAATTAACGGTTATAGTGATCATCATGAACCAAGAACCTATCCCAATAGTTGTCTACCCTTGCAAACAGAATGACCTAATGGGATAACGCTCGAAGAACATTGCAGAAACAATATTGCAGAATAACGATGTGACTAAAGGAGTTGCCATGACTTGGGAATATGCCCTGATCGGATTAATCATCGGTTTTATCGTCGGCGCGCTGGCTGTCCGCTTTGGCAGCTCAAAGCTACGCCAACAAAATGCCCTACAGGCTGAATTGGAGAAAAATCGGTCTGAATTGGAAGAATACCGCAAAGAGCTGGTCAGCCATTTCGCCCGTAGCGCTGAATTACTTGACAATATGGCACGCGATTACCGTCAGTTGTATCAGCACATGGCTAAAAGTTCCAATGAACTGATGCCCAATATGCCAGTACAGGATAATCCTTTCAATTATCGTCTAAGCGAATCCGAAACTGAGAAAAATAAAGTGACTGCTAACACGCCTCCCCGGGATTATTCTGAGGGTGCATCTGGTCTACTCCGCCCGAACCAAGATAAATAATTAATGCACTTTGCCGTGGTAATAATCGCTACCACGGCCCCTTGAGTCCCCTCCATCCAATGGAAAAATTTTTAGTTTTTATTTTTTATTCACGTAAATGCCTGTAAAGAAGCGTATTGAAACGACTTTATTAGTGAACTTTGCTGAATAATTGAGAGTCATAACAGCATTGAAACAATGATGCTTAAGGCCTATCTAACCCCTGGGAATAAGTGATTTCCAAGGTAGCAAAGCCTTGACAGGATAGGTCTCTTAAGCACAATTTCCTTTTCTAGCTTAGGTATTAAGAGAACGTATTCATGAAAATAAAAAATACATTGTTCAGCGCACTCGCTATTAGTATCGGACTGTCTTTGGCTTCAATTCCAATGGTAAGTAATGCAGCCCTACCTGCTGCAATGGCCCCTCAAGAATCACCCAGTCTCGCTCCCATGCTGGAAAAAGTGCTGCCTTCTGTTGTCACTGTTCATGTTTCAGGTACAGAAGTACAAAGCCAACAGCTCCAATTACCTGAAGATTTCCAGTTCTTCTTCGGGCCGGCTTTTCCTCCGCAAGAACCCAGGAAACGTCCATTCACGGGGTTAGGCTCTGGGGTCATTATTGATGCCAATAAAGGTTATGTATTGACCAATAGTCATGTCATTAATAATGCAAATAAAATACGCATTCAATTAAATGATGGCCGTGAATACTCAGCAAAACTCCTTGGGCGTGATCCACAAACTGACATTGCTCTTTTACAATTGAAAGATGCCAAAAACCTGACTGCCATTAAGTTTGCTGACTCTGATCAACTGCGCGTCGGAGATTATGCGATTGCCATCGGTAACCCATTTGGCCTGGGGCAAACCGTCACATCTGGGATCATTTCTGCTCTTGGTCGCAGCGGCCTGAATCTGGAAGGGTTGGAAAACTTTATCCAGACCGATGCCCCAATTAATCGCGGTAATTCTGGTGGTGCATTGATTAACCTGAAAGGCGAACTGATCGGTATTAACACCGCCATCCTTGCCCCAAGCGGGGGTAACGTCGGTATCGGTTTTGCCATCCCAAGTAATATGGCTAGGGTTCTTTCCGCTCAACTCATTGCCCATGGAGAAATCAAACGCGGTATACTCGGGATCAAAGGAACCGAGATGACGGCAGACATCGCCAAGGCACTCAATGTTGAAGCACAACAGGGGACATTTGTCAGCGAAGTTATGCCTAAATCGGCCGCAGCTAAAGCGGGTATCAAACCAGGGGATGTCCTAATCTCCTTTGATGGCAAGAAAATTAATAGCTTTGCTGAACTGCGTGCGAAGGTGGGTACAACCGCTCCAGGTAAAGAAGTCACAATTGGTCTGCTGCGTAAAGGGAAGCCACTTGAAGTCACCGTTATACTGGATAACAGTGATGAAGAGCCAACGAAAGCAGAAAACTTGAGTATTGCCCTGCAAGGCGCAACCCTGAGTAATGCCACCCTGAAAAATACCCAAGGCATCAAAGTGGATTCGATTACCCCGAACTCCCCTGCTGCTATATCAGGTTTGCAGAAGGATGACTTGATTGTTGGTGCCAACAATGTACGTGTCCGAAATATCAGCGAATTACGCAAGATCACTGAGGAAAAGCCGACTATTATCGCACTGAACGTCTTACGTGGTGACGATAATGTTTATCTCTTACTGCGTAATTAACCTATACCCACGACAGACGCAGTATGATGCTGTGTCTGTCCACTTCTATGCTATTCTTCTTTCAATCAATTACTATTCTGAATAATGTCATGCTGATCAAGTTAGTACGCTCTATACTCATAGGCTTATTGATTGCCGCTATTTTGCTGGTCGCGATACCGTCCCTGCGTCCCAGCGGCTTAAAAAATTTCCTGAGCGATAACAACAGCAACGATAAAATATCCAGTTTCAGCAAAGCAGTCCGCCGGGCTGCTCCTGCGGTAGTCAATATTTACAGCAGCAGCATGGGGAGTTTTTCCCATGAAAGCCGGGAACTGCTTCCCTTGGGTTCCGGTGTCATTATGAGTGAACAAGGCTATATTCTCACTAATCGGCATGTTATCAATAAGGCAGCGTCCATTATTGTCGCCTTGCAAGACGGGCGCTTTTATGAAGCATTGTTAGTCGGTTCAGATGGCCCTACGGATCTGGCAGTTTTAAAAATCAATGCCACAAACCTGCCTGTGATCCCCATTAATCCTAAGCGAATAGCTCACGTAGGGGATATCGTATTGGCTATCGGCAATCCGTACAATTTGGGACAAACCATCACACAAGGCATTATCAGTGCAACCGGGCGCGTCGGCCTTAGCCCAACACGGCGCCAGAATTTCCTGCAAACAGACGCGTCAATTAACCAAGGCAACTCCGGTGGCGCTTTGGTCAATACGCTAGGCGAATTAGTCGGCATCAATACATTGACGTTCGATAAGTCTGAGTTTGGTTCAACACCGGAAGGACTGGGATTTGCCATTCCAACAAAACTGGCTACTACCATTATGCAGAAATTGATCCGTGATGGCCGAGTTATCAGGGGATATATAGGCATCACCGCCAGAGAGTTACCCTATATTCGCTCATCAGGCAGTCATATCAATCAAATTCAGGGATTGCGCGTTTTCCAGATTGCACCCAACGGCCCGGCTGAAAAAGCGGGGATCAAAGTGGGGGACATCATTACCCGCGTTAATCACCAGCCAGCCATCTCACCGGTGGAAACGATGGATAAAGTTGCGGAAATTCGTCCGGGCAGTGTTGTTCCTGTCACTGTGCTACGCGATGGCGCTTATCTCACCCTTAACGTCACAATCGATGAGTTTGATGGCTACTAATCTTTCCTCGCCCATTATTTTCTCACCCACAATGTGGGCGAGAAAAAATATCTAATTCCGTTTAACCAGCCGCCTTTATACGCTCAATATTTGCCCCAAGACCACGCAGCTTATCTTCAATATGTTCGTAACCACGGTCAATATGATAAATACGGTCTACGACTGTCGTTCCTTCGGCAATGCAACCCGCTAATACTAAGCTCGCAGAAGCACGCAAATCAGTCGCCATTACCTGTGCACCAGATAATTTTTCAACACCATGACACAGCACGGTATTGCTCTCAATTTCAGCCCGTGCGCCCATGCGAATCAACTCAGGGATATGCATGAAGCGATTTTCAAAAATGGTTTCAGTGATCATGCCTGCGCCATCTGCAACCAGATTCAATAGGCTAAATTGCGCCTGCATATCAGTTGGGAAACCTGGATGTGGTGCCGTGCGGAATGTCACTGCTTTCGGCCGCTGACCATGCATATCAAGGCTAACCCAATCCTCTCCCACTTTGATATCCGCCCCGGCTTCACGCAGCTTGGCTAAAACCGCATCCAAAGTATCAGGTTTCGCATGACGACACATCACCTTACCGCGCGAAACCGCCGCAGCAACCAGGAAGGTGCCGGTTTCGATACGATCAGGCAGTATGTGATGAACACCGCCCCCCAAACGCTCAACCCCCTCAATCACAATGCGATCGGTGCCTGCACCTTTGATTTTTGCTCCCAGCGTATTGAGAAAATTGGCCGTATCTTCAATTTCAGGTTCACGTGCAGCGTTTTCAATAGTGGTTGTGCCTTCCGCCAATGTTGCGGCAGTCATGATCGTAACCGTTGCCCCCACACTGACTTTATCCATCACAATGCTGGCACCTTTCAAACGGCCATCTACAGTGGCTTTGACATACCCCTCATTCAGCACGATTTTCGCACCAAGTTGCTCCAGACCAGAAATATGGAGATCAACAGGACGCGCCCCAATAGCGCAGCCGCCTGGCAAAGAAACCTGCCCCTGACCGAAACGCGCCACCAACGGTCCCAACGCCCAGATGGATGCTCGCATGGTTTTAACCAGTTCATAAGGGGCACAATATTCATTGACTCCACTGGCATCAATAAAAACAGAACCATTACGTTCCACTTTTGTCCCCAGACGATTAAGCAATTTGATCGTGGTATCAATATCTCTCAATGCAGGAACGTTCTGTAATTCAACCGGCTCTTCTGCCAGTAACGCTGCGAACATAATTGGTAAGGCGGCATTTTTTGCCCCGGAAATAGTCACCTCTCCCGACAGGCAGGCAGGCCCTTTCACACGAAATTTATCCATCTGTCATGATTCTCTTATTTAATTCAAAGTGTGCTGTTCGCGGTGAGGCAAACAACTTCAAAGTCCCTGAAGCTTACGGTCACGCTGCCACTGTGCTGGTGTATAGGCTTTGATTGACAACGCGTGAATGCGGTTATCCGCGATGTATTCCATCAAAGGAGCATAAACAGCCTGCTGTTGTTTAACTCGGCTCAGGCCATCAAAAAATGCGCCAACGGCAATAACCTGAAAGTGGCTGCCGTCACCGCTGACGATAACGTCATCAAGTGCCAATTTTTCCATCAGCACTCTTTTGATTTCATTTGTATCCATAAATCTGCTCACACTCGTCTTTAGCGTTAAAATAATAGTAGATGCCTATCCTAATGGAATACAGGCAACTCTTAAACCAAGAAAAACGCCCCTGTAAGTTGATGGCTTACAAGGGCGCTGATGATCAAAAAAAGAATTACGCCTTGGGCTGATCCTCGTCAAGAAGCGCTTGCAAACCATATAACGCTATCAACGTGCCAAGGCGTTCCCCTATACCTGAAAAGGTCAGTGTCCCGCCACGTTTCTGGCATTCTCCTTTTAATTGAACGAACAGAGCCAACCCCGTAGAATCCACACGGCTTAATTGGGAGACATCAATATTGTCAATGCCCTCCAGAGCTTGCTCTTTTTGTTGCCAAAGAGGCAGCAAGCTATCACGATCCAACGTGCCTTGCAGAAACAAAGTACTCCCCGCTTTTTCCCAGCTAACGGTTCTCTGATTGACGTTTTTGTTACTCATCATACCGTTATCAAAAGTCGCTTTTTCCATATCACTTTTTCTTTTCTAACGTGATCGGTGCTTTCGCGCTGATGGCTAATTGTTCAGTCAGGCCATCAATACCTTTCTGACGCAGGATATCCGCCCATTCATTCTGCTTGGTTGTGATCATGCTCACACCTTCTGCGATCATGTCGTAAGCCTGCCAATAACCTGTCTTACTGTTTTTACGCCATTGAAAATCTAAACGAACTGGCGGCTGTCCATTAGGATCGGTAATCGTGACACGAATGGCCACTATCGTCTTATCACCCAACGGCTGTTCTGGTGCAATCTGATAATCTTGTCCGTGATACATCGCCAGGGCCTGACCATATGCCTGCTCCAGATAGGATTCAAACGTCTTGAAATAAGCATCACGCTGCTCCGGTGTGGCTTGTTTGTAGTAAGGTCCCAGAACCAGTGCGCCTGCATATTTTATCTGTACATAAGGCAGCAATTCTTGACGCACAATCTGGCGCAAAACGTCTGGATTAGCCTGAATTTTCGGTTGCTCGCTCTTCAAATGGCTAAACGTTTTTTCCGCCGCATCTTTCATCAATGCGTAGGGGTTGGTTTGATCTGTAGCGCTGGCCAATGGTGCAACCACCAGCAATGCAATCATAAGTAATCGCTTAAACATAAGTGTTATTTCTCCTAAGCAGTGGATTGCTAACTTAATGTGCTTGTTCAGGTGCCGAAGCGGATTTTCCTTGATTCCCGCTACTACTCTTATACAAGAACTGTCCAATCAAATCTTCAAGTACCATCGCAGGCTTGGTATCTTCAATACGATCGCCATCTTTCAACATGGCAGTCCCTAAATCAGGGTCATCAAACCCGATATTGAGAGAAATATATTGCTCTCCCAGTAACCCTGAAGTTCGGATAGAAAGCGAGCTGGTATTTGGAATATTGTCGTATTGCGTGAAAATATCCAATTCAACTTGTGGCGTATAAGTTTTGTGATCCAGCCAGATTTTCTCCACGCGACCAACAACTACCCCGCCAACTTTCACCGGTGAACGGACTTTCAGACCACCAATATTGTCAAATGTGGCATATACACGATAAGTTGGCTGGCTGCCGAAAGATCGGATATCTGCAACTTTGAGGCACAAAAATACGATTGCAGCCAACGCAATCAAGACAAAAGCTCCCACCCAAATTTCATTTTTCTTGCTTTGCATCGAATTAGTTCCCAAACATCAGTGCTGTCAGCACAAAATCCAAACCCAATACCGCCAACGACGCATGAACTACCGTGCGCGTCGTTGCCCTGCTGATCCCTTCCGATGTTGGGATAGCGTCATAACCATTGAACAGTGCAATCCAGGTTACCGTAATAGAAAAAGCCACGCTCTTGAGAAAACAGTTGAACAAATCTTTTTGCCATTCCACCGCAGATTGCATGGACGACCAGAAAAAGCCCCCATCAATGCCTTTCCAATCCACACCGACTATTGCGCCACCCAAGATCCCCACAGCCACAAAGATCAAGGAGAGTAAAGGCAGACTGATAAAACCAGCCCAAAAACGCGGGGCAATAACGCGGCGCAGCGGATCAACCGCCATCATTTCCAGACTGGAAATCTGTTCAGTGGCTTTCATCAAACCAATTTCGGCGGTCAACGCTGAACCCGCGCGCCCCGCAAACAGTAGTGCAGTCACCACAGGTCCCAGTTCACGTAGTAGTGATAACGCCACCATCATGCCAAGGCTGCCTTCCGCACTAAATGTGGTTAAAACCAGATAGCCCTGTAAGGCCAACACCATACCAATAAACAGCCCTGAAACCACAATAATCAGAAGCGACTGCACACCTACGCTATACAGTTGCTGACGCAATAGTGTCCATTGTTTGGCTGGCTCTGGCTTACCAATGATTGCATTAAACAGCATAAAGCCCGCACGTCCGAATGAAGCCGTAACCTCAATCGTACGTCGGCCCATTGCTGCTAATGCCCGTGTTAACATCAACATTCCATCATCCTAATAACTCAGTTTTGTAATCCCCGGCCGGGAAACGGAAAGGTACAGGTCCATCAGCAATACCATCAAGAAACTGCCGTACCCGTTGATCCTGATTCATTCTCAACTGATCGGGAGTACCTTCTGCGATCACTTTCTTCTCAGCCACAATATAAGCATAATCGGCAATACTCAGTACTTCAGGCACGTCGTGGGAAACCACAACACACGTAACACCAAGCGCATGATTCAGCTCATCGATCAGCTTCACCAAAACACCCATCGTGATGGGGTCTTGACCCACAAAGGGTTCATCAAACATGATCAAGTCAGGATCGAGTGCAATCGCCCTTGCTAATGCGGCTCGCCTTGCCATACCGCCAGAGAGTTCCGATGGCATCAAGTGCGCAGCGCCACGCAACCCGACCGCTTCCAGCTTCATCATCACGGTTGTGTGAATCAACACTTCAGGCAGTTGGGTATGCTCACGCAGGGGAAAAGCCACATTGTCAAAAACATTCAGATCGGTGAACAAGGCACCTGACTGAAATAACATGCTCATTTTCTTGCGGGCAGCATACAGACGCGGGCGGGACAATGCCGGAATATTATCGCCATCAAACCAAATTTCACCGCGCTCAGGGCGAATTTGCCCCCCAATCAAACGCAGCAAGGTGGTTTTTCCTATACCGGAAGGTCCCATAATGGCGGTAATTTTTCCTTTCGGAACGGTCAGATTAATATCAGCAAAAATCGGGCGCTGGCCTCGGGTGAAATGCATTCCGCAGATCTCAATAAGATTTGCTGTTTGTTGACTCATCATTGATAGCCCCTAACCGTTAATAGAACTGTCTTCATGACTGTATTTAAATAATTAATCATGCATACTACAAAAAATTGTCCAATTTTGCGTTAGCAATGTTGTGACAAATTTTACTTTTTATCGCGGGATCGTCAGAATGTATAAGTCTAGCTGAATAAACATTCCATGTTTAAAAATCAACCATTATTAGCATTATGCTCGGAATAAAACTTATTTAAGGGAACCTCATGTTTCTGACAATTGTACTGCTCATTACCGGGTTGATTTTACTGGTATATGGTTCCGATAGATTAGTTTATGGTGCGGCCGTTTTTGCCCGCACCATGAAAATTCCCCCTTTTATTGTCGGCCTGGTTATTATGGGAATAGGAACCTCCCTGCCAGAACTGATGGTTTCTGTCACAGCCATTTTAGACGGACAGCCAGACATGGCCATCGGCAATGCCATTGGTTCCAATATTACTAACCTGTTGCTCATTACGGGAGCCGCAGCGCTCATTCGGCCAATCGGGGTAAAATCAGAAATTCTGCGACAAGAAGTGCCCCTGATGTTGGCGATCACCGCATTTGCAGGATATTTGTTGTCCAATGGCTACCTGAGCCGACTGGATGGTATTCTTTTAGTGTTTTCAGCCCTCTTCTTTATTTCTCTGATGATAAAGATGACCACTTTCTCTCAACACAATAGGGCTGATAGCTATACCCAGGAACGAAATGCCGAATTGCCGCTCGAAGGCAATAAAGGAATTGCGCTTCTCTGGGTCGTTCTGGGGTTAATTATTCTTCCCATTTCTACCCGTATGGTGATTGATAATGCAACCGTTATTGCACGTATTTACGGTGTCAGCGAACTGGTGATTGGCCTGACCATGCTTGCCGTAGGAACCAGCTTGCCTGAGCTTGCCACCACTATTGCTGCGGCCATAAAAGGTGAGAATGACATGGCAATGGGCAATATTGTTGGCTCCAACGTATTCAATACCACTCTTGTTCTGGGTATCCCAGCCATACTTTCCCCCAGTGCCTTTTCACCTCAAGCATTTTCCCGGGATTTTTGGGTCATGATGGCCGCGAGTATACTATTCACGGTATTTTGTCTGGGAAGAAAGCATCGACTGAACCGATTGAACGGCATCTTGCTACTGGGCTGTTTTATCGCTTATTTTGTCGTACTTTTTGTTTCTAATTGTTACGGTACTGAGTAATTGCCAATTGAGTGGGAAATAAAAATGCCTAAAATCGATTTTCAGCAAGCAGGTAAGCAAGTATTACAGATTGAACTTGAAGGGCTGGCTGGCCTGGCACAATACATTAATGACGATTTCAGCCAAGCCTGTGAATTAATGTTTAGTTGTGAAGGAAAAGTCATTGTGATGGGGATGGGCAAATCTGGTCATATTGGACGAAAAATCGCTGCGACATTTGCCAGCACCGGTACACCTTCGTTCTTTGTCCATCCTGGCGAAGCCAGCCATGGTGATCTCGGCATGGTCACAGCAAAAGATATCGTGCTGGCGATTTCCAATTCCGGTGAATCAAATGAAATTCTGGCGTTAATTTCCGTACTCAAGCGGCAAAAAGTCCCGCTCATCTGCATGACAAATAATCGCAACAGTAACATGGGCAAAGCCGCAGACATCCACTTGTGTATCAAAGTTCCACAAGAAGCCTGTCCATTGGGATTAGCCCCCACCACCAGCACCACCGCCACACTCGTCATGGGCGATGCATTAGCCCTTGCGCTCTTGCAGGCCCGTGGCTTTACGGCCGAAGACTTCGCGCTTTCCCATCCGGGTGGAACACTCGGACGCAAACTTCTGCTGCTGACCAGTGATTTAATGACCACGGGTAATGACATTCCCCGGGTTCCCCGGACAGCGACGCTGCGTGAGGCTTTAGTGGAAATCACCCGCAAAAAATTGGGCATGACGGTTATTTGTGATGATGACAGACAAATCAGTGGTATTTTTACCGATGGCGATTTACGCCGTGTTTTCGATATGGGCATTGATTTAAACAATGCAAAAATCTCAGATGTCATGACTGCCGGCGGTATTCGGATTAAACCCAATGCACTGGCGGTTGACGCGCTAAACCTGATGCAATCACGCCATATCACCTCACTCTTGGTCACAGAAGGTGACAAATTACTGGGTGTATTACACATGCACGATCTTTTGCAGGCCGGTGTTGTGTAGGCCGGTCTTCTATAAAGCAAGTAAACTGATACAAACAAGCATGATATCAATCTTAAGAGAATGTCTTAATGAGTCAAAAAGAGTACCTGAACACCTGTTATGGCCCAGTTAATAAAGTCATTATCGAAAAAGCCCGCCAAATCCGTTTACTGATTTGTGATGTTGATGGCGTAATGTCTGATGGGCTTATCTACATGGGCAATGAAGGCGAAGAGCTGAAAGCCTTTAACGTTCGTGATGGTTATGGCATCCGCTGTTTAATCACCTCCGGTATTGAAGTGGCCATCATCACTGGCCGCAAAGCAAAACTGCTGGAAAATCGGGCAGAAACACTGGGTATTACCTATCTTTACCAAGGACAAAACGATAAGGTTTTGGCGTATAAGGAACTGTTGGATAAACTAGCGTTGCAGCCAGAGCAAGTCGCCTATATTGGTGATGACCTTATTGACTGGCCGGTCATGGCACAAGTGGGATTATCTGTTGCAGTTGCTGATGCCCACCCATTACTGTTGCCAAAAGCAGATTATGTGACTCAGATTGCCGGCGGCCGCGGTGCAGTCAGGGAACTGTGTGATTTGGTACTCTTCGCTCAGAATAAGCTCGAAGATGCCAAAGGATTATCCATATAAATTAAAACTGAAAAAAGAATGAGCAAATTTCAATCCTGGCTGATCGCACTACTGGCACTGATCGCGCTTGCGCTGATTGGCTGGAATTTATCGAGTGTCAATGATGATGCCTCATCAGCCATTGCGGATGATGGTTATCCTGCTTATCAAACCCAGGAAGCCATTACTTTTGTCTACGATCCGGAAGGTAAGTTATCTTACAAACTGGTCGCTGACGATGTTAAAAACTATACGGAAACTAAACTGACCTGGTTTACCAACCCGGTATTGACAACATTTGCCCCCAATGGTCCCCCCGGAACCCCGATAGCAACATGGACAGTACGTGCCAACAAGGCCAAACTGACCCAAGATAAGATGCTCTATCTGTACGGGGATGTCCAAGTGGATAGCCTGAACGATGCGTCACAATTGCAGCGGATCACAACAGACAATGCGATCGTCAATCTGACAACCCAAGATGTCGCATCTGATGACCGAGTCACTCTTATTGGGGTCGGTCTGAAATCTGTTGGCATGAAAATGCGTGGCAATCTGCGAAACAAAACTGCTGAACTGATTGAAAAGGTGACCACTCAATATGAGATCTCACATGAACAACCTAATCCGTAATTCCGTTATTGCCAGTACACTTTTTGCCGTCAGCCTGCCTGTACTGGCCTTAAAAGATGATACAAAAAAACCCATTACCATCGACTCAGCAAGACAGTCGTTAGATTTGACGGGAAACGTTGCCACATTTACGGATAATGTTATCGTAAAACAAGGCTCGATCGACATTCATGCAGATAAAGTCGTTGTTACCCGCCCGGAAGGAAATTCCGACAAGACCGTTATTGAAGCATTCGGTAATCCTGCCACTTTTTACCAATTGCAAGATGATGGTAAACCCCTCAAAGGCCATGCATTAAAGATGCGCTATGAGATGGATAAAGAGCTGGTTACCCTAATGGGAAACGCCTATCTTGAACAGCTAGACAGCAATATCAAAGGCGATAAAATCACTTATCTCGTACCGACACAACAAATGGAAGCGTTTAGTGATAAAGGTAAACATGTCACCACCGTCCTGTTACCTGCCCAGCTGCAAGAAAAAGGTTCTGGTGTTAACGGCGCTGACACTCAGAAAAAGGGTAAATAACGACTGATGGCAATATTAAACGCAGAAAATCTGGCGAAAGCCTACAAAGGCCGTAAGGTCGTTGAGAACGTCAGCCTAAACGTGAAGTCAGGGGAGATTGTTGGCTTACTTGGCCCTAATGGAGCAGGCAAAACCACCACTTTCTATATGGTCGTCGGCATTGTTCCCCGTGATGCCGGCTCTATCACCATTGATGAAGACGATATCAGCCTGCTGCCCCTGCATGAACGTGCACGCCGGGGGATAGGTTATTTGCCTCAAGAAGCTTCCATCTTCCGTCGTTTGAGTGTATTCGATAATTTGATGGCGGTACTGGAGATCCGCAAGGATCTGAATCAGGAGCAGAGAAAAACACGTGCAGAAGAGTTGATGGAAGAGTTTCACATCTCTCACTTGCGTGATAGCCTTGGTCAATCACTTTCCGGTGGTGAACGCCGTCGTGTGGAGATTGCCCGTGCACTGGCCGCCAATCCTAAATTCATCCTGCTGGATGAACCTTTTGCCGGCGTTGACCCCATTTCCGTACTGGATATTAAAAAGATCATTCAACATCTGCGGGATTACGGATTAGGTGTCCTGATTACCGACCACAATGTGCGTGAAACACTGGATGTCTGCGAACGTGCCTATATCGTCAGTCAGGGCCACTTGATTGCCCACGGTACACCAAATGACATCCTGAATAACGAGCAGGTCAAACGCGTCTATTTGGGTGAAGGTTTCCGTCTTTAACACTTATCCTTCTATCAGATGCGATTCAAGGAACTATTCAGGCCAGACTAAGGAGAAAGTGGTAACGTTATGAAGCAAAGTCTGCAACTCAGGCTCAGTCAGCAATTGACGATGACGCCACAGCTCCAGCAAGCCATCCGTTTGTTACAACTGTCTACGCTTGAACTTCAGCAGGAGATTCAGCAAGCTTTGGAAACGAACCCACTGCTTGAACAGGATGACCCGCATCAGGAAGTGGAGAATCAGGCACTTTCTGATACTGATGCCGAAACCGAAGTCATGGATACCCGTGAAGCGCTTGAACAGAGGGATATGCCTGAAGAGTTACCACTGGATGCCAGTTGGGATGAAATTTACACCGCTGGCACACCATCAGGCACTCACAGTGACTATAGCGCTGATGATTTCCCCGTATATCAGGGTGAAACTACCCAAACCTTGCAAGATTATCTCATGTGGCAGGCAAGATTAACGCCCTTTACCGAAACGGACGCTGCTATTGCCACTTCAATCATAGATGCCATTGATGACTCCGGATACCTGACCATTTCTATCGAAGAGATCCTTGCCAGTATCGGGGATGATGAACTGGCTTTGGCAGAGGTCGAAACCGTTCTCAAACGCATACAACATTTTGATCCGATCGGAGTTGCTGCCCGTGACTTACGCGAATGCTTACTTATCCAGCTTGCAATGCTGCCGCCAAAGACACCTTATCTGAATGATGCCAGACTTATTGTCAGCAACTATCTGGAACTACTGGGTAACCGAGACTTCCGTAATTTATTACGTCAGAGCAAATTAAAAGAAAGTACCCTGAAAGGGGCAATTGATATCATCCAATCACTGGAACCAAAACCTGGCCTGATAGCCAATACCGGTGAATCCGAGTACGTTATTCCAGATGTATTGATACAGAGAGAAAATGAAAGCTGGCAAGTCAGGCTAAATACCGATAGCATCCCCCGTCTGCGCATCAACCAACACTACGCAGCACTGGGACAACGGGCCAACAATGAGAGTGACAGCCTGTTCATACGCAATAACTTACAAGAGGCCAAATGGCTGCTCAAGAGCCTCGAAAGCCGTAATGAAACATTGCTGAAAGTCGCCCGTTGTATTGTTGAACGGCAACAAGATTTTTTTGAATATGGTGAGGAACACATGAAACCACTGGTATTGGCTGATATCGCCTATCAGATTGACATGCATGAGTCCACCATTTCCCGCGTGACGACCCAGAAATACCTGTATAGTCCACGCGGGATCTTTGAACTTAAATATTTTTTCTCCAGTCACGTCAATACCGACAGTGGTGGTGAAGCCTCTTCTACCGCGATACGTGCTCTGGTGAAAAAACTGGTCGCGGCAGAAAACCCGGTCAAACCACTGAGTGACAGTAAATTGACCAGCATACTCGCTGAACAAGGTATTCTAGTGGCTCGCCGGACAGTCGCAAAATATAGAGAGTCGTTATCCATCCCGCCTTCAAACCAACGTAAAAAATTGGCTTGAACAACACAGAGAAGGAAAACACTATGTCACTCAAAACCATGCCACTCAAAACCATGCCACTCAAAACCATGCCACTCAATGTTACAGGCCACAATATTGAAATCACCGATGCACTTCGCAACGTGGTGAACACCAAATGCGGCAAATTGAATCAATATTTCGATAAAATTACCCTCATTCAGGTCATCCTTCGAGTAGAAAAGGTACAACGGATCGCCGAAGCTACTGTGTATGTTAATGGAGGTGAGTTGCATGCAACCTCAGAACATGAAGACATGTATGCGGCAATGGATGTACTGGCAGATAAGCTGGCGCATCAATTGACCAAACACAAAAGTAAATTGAGACAACATTAATCGCTTTTAGGCAACGGGGCTGTCATAAAATTATCACTGTTCTATCTATAACACCGTCTATAACGCCCTATAGTACTAGGTAATTAGTACTAGGTAATGAGTGCGATCTGTCGATCGGTTTTAGAGCGCAGTGCATTAATACCGGATGCCTCATCAGGCATCCGATATAACAAGGCCCTAAGTGAATAAAGAAATGAACAACAAAACAGATTTACCACTAAGCTCTGTGCTTTCACCCGCATGTACACGCAACAACGTACCTTGTTCGAGTAAAAAGCGCGCCTTAGAGATTATCAGTGAGCTGGCATCAAAACAGCTTGAACTGCCGGAAAATACCGTATTCGAGGCTATTCTTTCGCGCGAAAAAGTCGGCACAACAGGAATTGGCAACGGGATTGCGATCCCTCACGGCAAATTGAGTAAAGCGTGTTCGGATAATGCCGTTGGGGTATTTTTACACCTGGAACAACCCATTACCTTTGACGCCATTGATAATCAACCTGTTGACTTGCTGTTTGCTTTATTGGTGCCATCAGACCAGTGTCAGACCCATTTACACTCACTATCATTGATTGCAAAGCGCCTTGCAGATAAAAGCCTCTGCCGTCGCCTGCGTTCAGCGCAGAATGATGAAGAACTGTATAAAATTATTACTGAATAAATAGCGATTATAATTATAAACATTTAGGGGGAGTCACCTCATGGTGCTGATGATAGTCAGTGGTCGTTCAGGTTCTGGGAAATCCGTTGCTTTGCGGGCATTGGAAGATATGGGCTTCTATTGCGTGGATAACCTGCCCGTTGTGTTACTGCCAGAATTGGCAAACACACTGGCTGAACGTGATATCTCGGCTGCGGTTAGCATTGATGTCAGAAATATGCCGGAGTCGCCAGAAATTTTTGAAGAAGCACTGACGCAATTACCTGACAGTTTTTCACCACAATTACTGTTTCTTGATGCTGATCGTAATACCCTGATCCGCCGCTATAGTGATACACGCCGCCTGCATCCACTCTCCAGCAAGAACCTGTCACTGGAAAGTGCCATTGACCAAGAAAGCGATTTACTTGAACCCCTGCGCTCACGCGCTGACTTGATCATTGATACCTCTGAAATGTCCGTTCATGAACTGGCGGAAATGCTCAGGACACGTCTATTAGGCAAACGGGAACGAGAATTAACGATGGTGTTTGAATCTTTTGGATTCAAACATGGTATTCCTATCGACGCAGACTATGTTTTCGATGTACGTTTCCTGCCAAACCCTCACTGGGACCCTAAACTGCGCCCAATGACGGGTTTGGATCGCCCTGTGGCTGCATTTTTGGATCGCCATACAGAAGTTCATAATTTTATTTATCAGACCCGTAGCTATCTTGAGCTTTGGCTACCCATGCTGGAAACCAATAATCGCAGCTATCTGACGGTCGCTATTGGTTGCACAGGCGGTAAACACCGTTCAGTCTATGTGGCAGAACAGTTGGCTGATTATTTTCGTTCCCGTGGCAAAAACGTGCAATCACGCCATCGCACACTGGAAAAACGCAAGTAATACGCATAACACAAGCCATGACAGTCAAACAACGACTTGAAATTAAAAATCGGCTCGGAATGCATGCCCGGCCTGCGATGAAACTGCATGATCTGGTACAACAGTTTCAATCAGAAGTGATACTGCGCAATAGCAGTAACTTACAGGCCGAGGCCCGCAGCGTCATTGCCATGCTGATGCTGGATTCTGAGCAAGGCAGCCATATTGACGTTGAAGTCAACGGGCCGGATGAACAACAAGCACTGGCGGCCATTATTGAACTCTTCAACGCAGGATTTGACGAAGAGTAACACGCCCTTCTCCCAATCCCAATAAAGATATTGTCTTAAGAGGCAATTTTGAAAGACGAAGTGTATACTTGATAAACTTCAAGTTGCAATCCTCAAGACGACACGAGGCCTTATATTTCCCCGCTACGTAGAGAAATATAACACGCATCTTGAAATTGGATTGGCATATATAGCTTGAGTCTTAATTTATTTCCTGATATATAACAGGTAATGTAATAATTATTCCTTTTATTGCAAAATAACCTTATATTCAATACTTGAAATAGAACATTAGCAAAAGAATAAACAGCCAATATTTAGCTTTCCGATTACATAAATTAAAAGCCTTAACTCCAGCCATCAAGGCAACTATGAAAAAAGTTAAAAATAATGAAATCAGAAGAAAAAACAACTGAACCTCGTTCCGATAATGACCTGATAGAGTTAATTAATTTTAATCTCGATTGTGCTGAAAAAGAATGGCAACAAGTTCGGCATAAATTAAATGAATATAAAAATGAAACTAATATACCCATGAATTTTATTAGTGATAATTTTTATAATAACGCTAATAAAAATAATAAAATTAACACGAATGGATCGGTAAATTATCCATTCCCTTCCGACTTCAGTTACAAAAATTATTTTAAGCCAGTGTCAGAAAAAGAAATGGTAAAAACGTTCATCCCTGGCTACCCTGTCTTAGAGAACAACAAGCCTGAAGTTGGTGAATTCGTGGTATTCATGATGGATATGAGGGACTCCAGCTCTAGTTTCAAACAGCTTCCCACCTCTCCTGTTATAGAGTGTGGTTTACAAAGAGTTGTCTATGAGACATCCGCTTTAATTCCAGCGATTGTTTATACAGCCGCACAAGAAGGAGGAAAAGCAACCGAGTTGCTGGGTGATGGAGCATTAATCCTTTTTCACATTGGATCTGACAACCGGGTTAATGTAATCAATAAAGCTTATCTAGCTGCTGAACAATGCATTAATAATACAATTAATCATGTTAATGCTATTTTATGGAATAGATATAATTTCCCACCTTTAAGAATTGGCATAGGCCTTGCCTATGGCCCTGCCATTATTAAAGTTATGAATGTGAACGGATATCATCCTAAAGTAATAGGCCAATGTGTTTGGAAAGCAACAAAATTAAGTCACGGAGAAAATACAATAGGCTTGTCAGAAGAAATGCAAGAAATATTAAATCTGAATAAACCCTCTTGATATTATAAAAAATATTTAGCCCAAAAGCGGAAACTCATTATGTCTAATAATAAAAGAAAAATGCATCTTAACTGCCATATAGTGGGAGTGGGTCAGCACCCCGCAGGGTGGAGAACCCAAAACGATACCCGTGCATTTATAAATCCGCATTTTTATCAAGAAATTGCAAAATTGGCAGAATTAGGCAAATTTGACGCGCTGTTCTTTTCTGATTCATTGTCATTACATGGCCACCCCCATGGCCCTTCGCAGATGTTAGATCCATTAATCGTTTCGTCATCAATCCTGTCAGTAACAAAATATCTTGGATTTATTTGTACCGCATCCACCACCTTTAGCGACCCCTTTATTTTAGCGCGACAATTTTTAACGCTGGATCATCTTAGCCAAGGCAGAATAGGCTGGAATGCCGTTACTACCTATAATCCAGCCGCCGCAAAAAACTTTGGAAAAATTCTGTTACCCAGCTCATTAGAGCGCTATACACGGGCAAAAGAATTCATTCAGGTTGTCATGAAGTTATGGGAAAGCTGGGGAAAGGAGGCGCTCATTGCTGATGCAAGAAGTGGGATGTTTGCCGATCCTGCCCAAGTGAATAGTATTGATCATCATGGACAATATTACACCGTTACCGGGCCCTTAACTCTTCCTCGCAGTCCTCAAGGCATGCCACTGCTGGTACAGTCCGGTTCGTCTGAAGCAGGACAAGCGCTGGCAGCAAAATTTGCCGATATCGTCTTTACCTCACAGACCTCTTTTGAAAGAGCAAAACATTTTTATCGATGCCTGAGAGCAAAAGTGAAAGCTCAAAAACGCAGCGAAAACTCGCTAAAAATCTTGCCGGGTTTATTCCCCATCATTGGTTCAACACTCGCTGAGGCACAAGAAAGAAAGGCAAAAATGGACGAACTCAGGAATGTAGATGAAGATATTATCATGTTAGCCCGGCAATTGGGGATAGAGCCTGACGACCTGAAGCTACACCAACCTCTCCCTTATCAACTCATCGAAAAATCATCTAAAGATATTGTTTCCAAAGGCTTCTTATCAGAGATAGTGAATTTTGCCCGAACCAGAAACCTAACCGTTTATCAGCTTATTTTACAAAATATGGGAATGCATCGCATGTTGTTGGGAACTCCTGAAATGATTGCTGATGATATGGAAAAATGGTTTTTGGAAAGTGCTGCTGATGGGTTCAACCTGAACTTTGATTCATTTCCTGACGCACTTCAAGTTATGGTCGATCACGTTATCCCCATATTGCAAAAAAGAAACCTCTTTCGGTCTGACTATACAGAGCAGACCATTAGAGAGCGCTTCGGTGTGGCCTATTGCCAAGGTAAACGCGAAATCAGTGATTAAAACTGACCAAAGATAAAAAATTATTAATATAATCTGCTCGTTAAATTTTCACCAAGAGTAAAAATAATACGTTTTTATTATTAATTTAGTTAATTAATCTAATTATTTATAAATAGTATGATATAGATAATAAATGTTAGCTTTCAACAAGTTAACCATGTGAAATTAAATTAGAAAAAACTTATTATTAAAACGCAATGACACGAAGAACATTATGTATACAGTTCCTAAACTGGAGATTTACATCATGCGTTTTAATAAAACCACACTGGCAATTCTTCTTGGTTTGAGTCTGTCCCAAGGTGTTGCCCAAGCCGCGCCTGTACTCTCTTTAGATAACACCCATGCAGAAAGCATCGCAGCAACCAATAATGCCTGGGTTGAAATCAATACCACGATTTTCGAAAATAATATTCACACGCTGCAAAAGAAACTGAATAAAGGCACTAAAATGTGTGCGGTTTTGAAAGGCGATGCTTACGGTCATGGTATCGATCTGCTGATGCCATCCATCATCAAAACTGGCGTACCTTGTGTAGGCGTCACCAGTAATGAAGAAGCCCGCATCGTGCGTGAAAGCGGCTTTAAAGGACAATTGATACGTGTCCGTACGGCCAACATCACTGAAATCGAAAGCACACTAGGCTATGACATGGAAGAGATGATCGGCGATCTGGATCACGCCCAAGCTATTGATAAACTAGCCAAAAAACACGGTAAAGCCATTCGCGTTCATCTGATGCTGAACACAGGTCTTATGAGCCGTAATGGTTTGGAAATGAAAACGGAGCAGGGCAAGCAAGAAGCTTTGAAAATCGCTCAGTTATCTAACCTGAAACTGGTTGGTATGATGAGCCACCATGCATTCACCGATACGGATGCAATCCGTGACAGCATTAAAAACTTCAAAGAACAAACTTCCTGGCTGATCAAAACAGCAAATCTGAACAGAGACGAAATCACGCTGCACGCATCAAGCTCTTTTGCATCACTGAGCATTCCTGAAGCACAGTTCGACATGGCACGCGTTGGCAGTGCGCTGTACGGCATTCTGACCACTAGCTACCCAGAATTCAAGCCATTGATTCAAATGAAAACCCGTGTTGCTTCTGTTAAAACCTATCCTAAAGGTAATGGTGTCGGTTACGACAACACTCACATTCTGCAACGCGATTCCAGGCTCGCTAACTTGCCGGTTGGTTTCTCTGATGGCTTTAGTTCTTCCATGTCAAACAAAGCTTACGTTCTGATCAACGGTCACCGTGCCCCTGTTGTCGGTAGCGTTTCCATGAACACCGTGATGGTCGATGTGACTGACTTGCCGGAAGTGAAGAGTGGCGATGAAGTGGTTATTTTCGGTAAACAAGGTAACGACGAAATCACCCAGTCTGATATTCAGAAATGGGGAGGAATGCATGTTGTTGAGCTTTCTTCCATTTGGGGAGAAACCAACCCACGTATCGTCACGACAGGTTTATAATCTACCGTTCAAAATGATGGCAGACTGTTCTTTTTTTCCATGACGGATAAGCCGTGTTTCATTAACAATGCAAAACAGTTCGTGATCATGATCTCTTTATTTTCGTGGCAGAACAGCCTAATATCATTTTAATCACTTTGAAAATGACACCCCCCTCCTTGCGATGTGGGGTGTTATTTTATATTGAGCCTAATTTGGAGTGTGGTATGAAAAAACCTAAAATCATTATCAATGAATTGGATGCCGAGCGTTTAGATTCTCTGTTGGAACAACCTGCTTTTGCCAATACCCGCATCGCAGAGGCCTTGAACGAAGAGTTGGATAGAGCCGAAATAGTGGCTCCGGTAGATATCCCGGCCGATGTTGTCACCATGAACAGTGAAGTTCGCTTTATTGATCTGGGCAGTGATGAAGAGCGTGTTCGTACACTGGTCTACCCTGCGTCCCTGCAAGACAGCACCAAACATCTGTCCGTCATGGCTCCTTTGGGTGCCGCTCTTCTGGGCTTGCGGGTGAATAATGAAATAACATGGAAATTGCCAAACGGTGAAACAACCCGAATAAAAGTATTAGAACTACTTTACCAGCCCGAAGCGGCGGGTGAGTACCACCGCTAATTTCCAGCCAGCTCAGTGACACCAAACTGGCTGCTGTTGATTGAGTATCCCTACTGACCGGCGATACTCATTTCCGGCAGTAACACCGAACCACACTGAATATTACTACGTGTTTCGATATCATCACCGATTGTCACCATATTCGCCCACATATCTTTCAAATTGCCTGCAATGGTGATCTCACTGACAGGATATTGGATCTCGCCATTTTCAACCCAAAAGCCGGATGCGCCGCGAGAATAATCACCTGTCACCGCGCTAACACCCTGCCCCATCAGCTCAGTGACGATCAAGCCCGTACCCATTTCACGCAACAAGCCAGTAAAGTCCAGACCCTGACCCGCAATACGCCAGTTATGAATTCCACCTGCATGGCCCGTGTTCACCATTCCCAATTTACGGGCAGAATAGGAAGTCAGTAACCAAGTCTGCAAAACCCCCTCCTTAACAATATCACGTGGTATTGTACGCACGCCTTCACTGTCAAATGGCGTTGAAGCTAGCCCACGCAATAAGTGCGGCTGTTCTTCAATCGTCAGCCATGAAGGCAAGATAGGTTTGCCCAGGCTATCCAACAAGAAAGAAGATTTACGATAAATGCTGCTACCGCTGATCGCGCCAACCAAATGACCGAACAACCCCGTAGCCACCTCCGCAGAAAAGATAACTGGCGCTTTCATCGTTGGTAATTTACGCGCTCCCAGACGAGAAAGCGTACGACGCGCGCACTCTTGCCCCACCCACTCAGGCGATTTCAACCCGTCAAAATGGCGACTCACGGTATAAGCATAATCGCGCTCCATATTGCCATCTTGTTCGGCAATCACACAGCTTGACATAGAATGACGACTTGAGCAGTAGCTTTGCAGCATACCGTGGCTATTACCAAACACCCGAATACCATAATGGCTATTGAAACTTCCGCCTTCCGTATTGGTAATGCGCTCATCTGTCTGTAATGACGCCTGTTCAGCACGGGCTGCCAACTCAATCGCTTTATCTGCATCCAGATCAGCGGGATGGAAAAGATCTAACTCAGGCGCTTCGAATGCCAATAACGCTTTATCGGCCGGGCCAGCATAAGGATCAGGCGAAGTATAACGCGCAATATCAATGGCGGCCTGCACAGTACGGGCTATCGCTTCTGGGCTGAGATCGGTTGAGGAAGCGCTACCTTTGCGCTGCTGGTGATAAACCGTGATCCCCAATGCGCCATCACTGTTAAACTCAACATTTTCGACTTCACTAAAACGAGTGCTGACGCTAATCCCCGTCGTTTTATTGACCGCGACTTCCGCAGCATCACTACCGGCTTTCGCTAAATCCAGCGCATGGGCAACCGCCTCTTCCAGCAGTTTGCGCTGTTCCGCGATTTGTTGATTGGTAACTCTCATTAATTAACCGTAATCCAATGAAGTAAAGGGAGAATTCGTCAGAAAAAATGCCTGCTTTCGGTTCATGACACGAATGTAGAGTGGTAATCAGGCAATTTTCCCAGTTACAATACACAATATTAGGATGTTAACACCCACCGGACGATAGGTCATGCTCCAAAACATACCTTATCCGGCCTTTTTAGAAGGAAAACAATTATGGCAATGCAGCCTGAAGATTGGCTCGACAATTATCCTGCTGAAGAGGAAGAAGAAGAGATAATCTGGGTCAGTAAAAGTGAAATCAAGCGGGATGCTGAAATACTGAAAAAGTTGGGAACGGAACTGGTTGAACTGAGTAAAAATCAACTGGCGCGAATTCCACTGGATGAAGATTTGCTGGCAGCTATTGAGTTGGCACAGAAAATCAAACGGGAAGGACGCCGCCGTCAATTGCAATTAATTGGCAAACTGTTGCGCGCCCGCGATCCTGAGCCAATCACTACGGCGTTGGATAAACTGAAAAACCGTCACAACCAGCAAATCATTGTGTTACATAAACTGGAAGAACTACGTGACAAACTGCTCGAAAATGATGATGCCTTTGAAGAAGTCATCGCACTGTATCCACATACTGATCGCCAGCAACTTCGCTCATTGGTTCGTAATGCGAAAAAGGAAAAGGCCGCTAACAAGCCACCTAAATCCTACCGTCAAATTTTCCAGTATTTGAAAGAGTTATCGGAATCAGCTTAACCCTCCATCACCGCCATTTCGTTAAGAATTGGCGGTCATTTCGGCAGTTCAAGGCATCCCGACAACATCCCAGCAGAAGAAAAAACTCAATCTATCACATTAAACCGCCATTCCCCTTCCAGCTCTCCTTCGGCTTCTTCTAACAACAATATTAATGCCGCAAAGCGCGTTCTTTTTTGCGGCGTCACGTGGATAATATTCATCTCAACAGATAACTGAATATAGCCAGGGTTGATAGCCCGCAACACGGCTCTGCTCAGTCAGAACATCAATCTGTTCTTTCTCTGAGTTGGCAAAGGCGGTATCTATGCGATCTATTGCTCAAGAAATTATCAGGCTGTTCCACCTACGGTCAGGCTATCCAGTTTCAACGTTGGCTGACCAACACCCACGGGGACACTTTGGCCTTCCTTACCGCAAACCCCTACACCTTTGTCGAGAGCCAAATCATTTCCAACCATTGAGATCTGCTGCATAGCTTCAATCCCCGAACCAATCAAGGTCGCACCTTTTACTGGCCTGGTGATTTTGCCGTTTTCAATCAAATAGGCTTCAGAGGTTGAGAACACAAATTTACCCGATGTGATATCCACCTGACCGCCACCGAAATTCGGTGCATACAGCCCACGATCCACACTGGCGATAATTTCTTCTGGTGTGGAATTCCCCGCCAGCATATAGGTATTAGTCATACGTGGCATCGGCAAGTGGGCATAGGATTCACGGCGGCCGTTACCGGTCGGAGCCACACCCATCAAGCGAGCGTTGAGTTTATCCTGCATGTAGCCTTTCAAAATGCCATTTTCGATCAGGACATTGTATTGCCCCGGAACGCCTTCATCATCAATCGCCAGTGAACCACGGCGACCTTCAAGTGTGCCGTCATCCACCACCGTACACAGTTCTGAAGCCACTTGTTGCCCAACCTGACCAGAGAAAACAGAAGTTTCGCGGCGGTTAAAGTCCCCTTCCAGACCGTGCCCCACCGCTTCATGTAGCAGAACTCCCGGCCATCCAGCACCCAATACGACAGGCATAGTACCCGCAGGCGCTGCAACCGCTGACAAGTTGATCAGTGCCATGCGAACCGCTTCACGCGCAAACTGCTCTGCCAGGATCTGACCATTTTCAGTACGCAGGAAATATTCGTAACCATAACGAGCACCACCACCACTACCGCCACGCTCACGCTTACCCTCTTCTTCCACCAATACACTGACAGAAAGGCGTACCAATGGGCGAATATCCGCTGCCAATGTACCGTCTGTCGCCGCCACCAGCACTTGTTCATAAACCCCGGTCAGGCTGGCACTCACTTCCTGTACCCGGGGATCTTCCGCCCGTGCAATTTGATCAAGGCGATGCAACAAAGCAATTTTGTCTTCCCGGCTCATGCTCTGCAAAGGATCAATGGCCGGATAAAGTGCCTTATGCGTCACGGCACCTAACGTGTGCGAAATGCCATTACCTGCGTCCCGTACGATGCTGCGTGCAGCCTGAGCGCTTTGCTGTAACGCATTTAAGGTAATTTGATCTGCGTAAGCAAAACCCGTTTTTTCTCCGCTAATCGCGCGAACGCCCACGCCTTGATCGATATTATAGGAACCCTCTTTGATGATGCGGTCTTCCAATACCCATGTTTCATGATAACTGGCTTGGAAATAGAGATCGGCATAGTCCAGACGACGCTCCGACAATTGACCCAGTACCGAAAATAAGTCTTGATGATTCAAATTATTAGCAGCCAGTAAATGTTCACTGACATAAGTTAAACTCATATTGATTACTCTTTTATCTTAATTTGTATTCTTTTTTATCAAAGAAGTCAGTTGTGGACGGAAGCGATTGTGTTTCACCACTTTTATCTGCTCACGCATGTGAGTCAAACTCTCCCGACGAATATTAAGCTGTAATGCGCTGACGGCCAGAGGATTTTTCTTGATAATTTCTCCCCAGCCACTGACCGCCATTGTGTGTCCCCATGTCCTGCGAGTGCCATGTACACCAACCTGGGCAGGAGCCAGAATAATACATTGATTCTCAATGGCACGGGCCTTCAGCAAGGGTTCCCAATGCGCCTTACCCGTCAAGCGGGTGAAAGCCGCAGGGACGGAAATAAGCTCCGCACCCTGTTCACGCAATGCCTGAAAGAGTCCCGGAAAACGCAGATCATAACAGATAGCCATCCCCAGGCGACCAACCGGCGTATCAACAACAGTAATATGCTCCCCACGCTGGTAAATAGTCGATTCGTTATAGGCACTGTGTTCATCGTTGATATTGGCATCAAACATGTGAATTTTGTCGTAACGGGCCAGAATTTCTCCCTGATCATCAAACAGCAGGCTGCTACTGGTGATACGAGTAGGATCTTCTCGACTGACCAGCGGCATAGAGCCAATCAGCAGCCAAACACCGTAACGTTGCGCAATTTCGCTCACAGCTTGTTGCAATGGCCCATCGCCCTGCATTTCTGCATGTGCGCGGTAGGTATCAGCATCAGCGAACAACAGGGCATTTTCAGGTGTCAGAACCAGTTTTACTGTCTCTGGCAATTGCTTAATCTGCTGTTCAATTTGCGCTAGATTATGTTTGACATTCGTACCACTGCATAATTGTAAAAGTGCAACATTAGCATTTCTCATGACCCTTTATTCTCCTTAAGCTGACGTAAAACTTCATCAATTTTAGGCTGTTCAAGGCTGCCCGTTAGCCGATAGCGAATGACCGATATTTTGTTCCATAGGGGCCTCAGCACTTTTGTCGCGGCAAAAATTGCGGCGCCGGCCACCGGATTAACGGCAAAGGCCGTTGCGACGCCCACCGTTGTCGAAATTTCTGGCGTGATGACCAGTTCCATATTGATCTGACGATGAACTAAATCTGTCCGCCCTGTAGCATTAATGTCCGCTGCCAATCCATCAATGAGAAAGTTATCGGTATATATGACGCCATTTTTTATCGTCGCGTCACCACGAATGGAATCAAAGTTGAAATCATTACTGAATGTGTCACTGAAATCCAATTGTAATTTACGCAGCAACGCATCAAAGCTGATAAGCCGGAATAATTGCCCGGCCCTGCCACCGCCCAGTTTGGCGATAGCCCCTTTTTTCATGTCTCCCGTCAACGTGCCATTCAATGTCTTGAGATCTGGCTGCCACGGGACATTGTGCCATTTCAAATTGAAATCAAATTTGAAAGGTGCATCCACAATCGGAACGATAAAGCCCAAATAAGCGGCCATATCATCGAATTTTTCGCCTGATAACTGACCCTTGATATGGCTATAACTTCCAGTGTGGTTTTCATACCAACGCCCGGATAATGTCAGGTTTCCGGCGCTGTTTTCCATCTGTCCATTGGTCAAAACCAGAGAATCACCTTCTGGCTTGATCGAGCCAGATACTTTGCCGAGTTTTAATCCAGCCACCCAGCATTCTGCGCATTTAACATCCAATGCAGGCCAATTGTTCAAAGCATAATGGGGAACGGGCACCTTATCTGACATTAACTTTTTGTCATCAACCGACGGATCTGTCGCAAACAGAGGATCGTAATAAAGATAATTGATTGATGCCTGAATAGGTTTATGATTTTTAATCAGTAGGTTGCCATTAATTTCTTTCCCCTTTGCAAGCACGGTTACTTCACTGTTTTGTTGCATGACACTGAATGTGAGTTGATTCCAACGCTGTCCAGCAAGATCCAGTGCAGGCAATGAAATTTCAACTATGCCTGGCCACAGTGAACCATTCTCTTTCGAGGGCTTCCAATGCAGCAGTTCAAGCAACGGCAATAATTTTTCACCCTCGATGGCAGGCAAATTTACAGCCAACAATGATTTTTTCGGCAGCGCAGGAATACCCGTATCATCGGTCTGAAAAATACCTCGCTGCAATTTGGCATGGGCTTCTTCCAGCCTCCACTGGGTATTGAAAGCATATCGCTTGCCCATTAATCCTTTGAGCTGGAGCTGATTCATATCACCTTCAGCATGGAGATTAACCTTATGCCATTCCCGCAGAGATTCTGTGTCCAATATGGGTAATTGACTGTTTAAATGTGACAAATCTGCATTAACTGCAACACGATATTTGACGTCACGTTCTGATTCACCAGAAGGTATCGTCACATTGACATCTCCCTGCCAATTCAGCGTTCCAGATAGCTTGTTACGGATCTCCGTCGGAAGTTCCGGTAATGCCTTCGCCGCCCAATGTGAGTTCAGTTTTACATCAACCTGATAATGTTTTGCCAAGTCTTGGGTAGAAAACTTCAGGGACAAAGGATTTCCCAGCCAGTGAGCAGACAATGTCTCACTGTTTAACTTGCCATTGTCAAAGCGAAATTTGCCATTGAGATGCGTCATCTCGCTATTTAATGGTTTAATGAACAGATGGGTATCTTTCAGCGCCACTTCTCCGCTCGCCACAACTTTGCCATGCTGCAAGGGAATATCTATATGGAGCTTACCATCCACCCGGCCATTAAGCTGTAAGTTATCGAGGGCGCTGCCAATCGAGTCTGCCATCGGGCTGTGGTTGAAATAATCATGGATACTCTTCCCGTCCCCAGAGAGTGACGCATCAATAAACAGCTTATGCTTACCGTAATCCGGGATCACTGCCGAGACGTGATTCGCTTCCACTTTTCCCAAATGCGCTTTCTGTGCCAGCATCCACAATCCGTTATTCTGGAAATTCAGATCGATATTCAAATCGAACAGCGCCGGCCAATCAGGTTGGTATTGAAAGGTGGCATGGCGCAGCGGTACAAATACCTGAAATTGACCATTGTTCTGTTTAAACGGGAAATCATGTGGATCACCATGAAAAACCAAGGTCGCATTATCGACCTTTCCCTTAATCAAGGAGGCGGTCAAATAGTCTGTCAGGGCGCCTCCCATCAGTGGCTTGGGAAAATAGCGCCAGGCTTCACCCAGATCATTGGCTCGAATTCCCGCTAACATGGCTAAAACAGGCGGTTTGCTGTGAGGTTTTAGGTAATGGAAATTCCCATTGAGCCACAGCGATTTGGTCTGCAAATCCAGCCCCTGGCTCCAGACTTCCAGGCCATTTTGACCATTTCTCCAGGATACCTGCCCTTCGCTGCGGGTAATCTCAAGCGGAGCCTGAAACATATTGCCATAATCAATGGTGCTGTTTTTCAGTGCAAGATTGAGCTTTCCCCACTGCTTATTTCCCTCTAACCTGCCACTGAAATGGTTGATTGAGGGCAGTTCCTTCCAACGTAACCAGCTTACATCCTGCCATTTCAGGCGAATTCCCATGTCATCAGGAAGCGCTGGCGTGATATCGAGGGCCAAATGGTCAATCATCCCCTTTGGCCGTCGATGCTGCCAATCCTTGACCGTATCCGGTGTCACAAAAGAGAGTATCGGTAATATCCCGTTTAAATATTCAAGCTGAATATTTTCGGCACGAATACGCCAGTGATCATTACCCTGATATTGCGGTGACTGCTTAACATACAGTGTCGCTAGCTTCCCTTCAGGCCACTGTTGCTCATCAGTTTTCAGGCTTGCCAGATTGGGGACTTCAAACAACCACCCTTCGCCCTGGCGACGCATCTGCACAAGGAAATCACGCACTTCAAGCCGATGTTTTTCATTTTCGATATGCCAATTGGCGCCACCGTGCCTAAGCTGCATACGTCCACTATCAATCCGCCCATTCTGCAAGGTGATCCAACTGGCTAAACTGAAATGGGCATTATCCAACCCTGTATTATCCCTTAACCAACGGCTTAACCACAGTCGCATGTCGATATCATCGGCCTGCAAATAAACGGTGCCATTATCCAAAATCCCATCACTATCTTTCAGGTCAAGCTTCACCTGAATAATACCTTCCTGCCCATTAATCGAAGAGAGGCTTACGCTGCCTTGTGCCCGATGGCGGTTGCCTTGATTCAGCCACATTAGCTGTGGTAATAGCAAATCGGCTTTTTCACCCGATGGCGTCAAAAAGGTCAATCGGCTGTCATGTAAATCAAAATGATTGAATTGTTCAAGAAACAGGGTGGAGAGGCTATCCGGCTGGGAAAGCCTGTTTTCGCCCTCTGCGCCAAACAGCGCTTTATCGTAATTGACCTGAAGCTGGTAAAAGGCGAGATCACGAAAATGCCAGCGCCGTTGTAACAGTGAGCGCCAGACATCCAAAGAAAGCATCACCTTTTTGGCGTGAATATCGACATCTGCCGTTTTTGCGCTGATATCGCGGATTTCCAGACTAGGGCCAAAAGGCTCCCAATGACCTTTTATGTCGCCAATATTGACAGGAATGTTTGTCACGTCAGCAATTTTTTCGACTAATTGCTGACGATATTCATTGATGTGAGGCAGGAAGAAACGCAACCCGCTGACAAGCAAAGCCACAATGATAATGACTATTGCGGCTGTCGCTAATAGTATCCCCGGCAGTCGCTTCACACATTTCTCCTTGGTTGCAGCGCTATTTCTCTGCAAGCCAGTTTTCTACAAACTGTCTTCTACAGACTCGCTTTTACAAACTAGCTCTTACAAATTAACTGAGTGTGTTACATCATAATGATGTCAAATTTCTCCTGACTGTAACGCGGTTCCGTCTGCACTTTGACCTGTTTACCCACAAAAATTTCCACCTCGGCCAATGCGTGGGACTCATCCCCATTTAGGGCATCACTTACGGCTGGCGAGGCATAAACCAGAAAACGAGTGGCATCAATTGCATGGTTGACGCGTACAATTTCACGCAAGATTTCATAACAGACGGTTTCGACGGATTTTACCGTGCCACGCCCCTGACACGTTGGACAATGATCACACAAAATATGTTCGATACTTTCCCGTGTACGCTTGCGCGTCATCTCCACCAAACCCAATTGTGAAAAACCATTAATGGTGGTTTTCACCCTGTCTTTGCTTAATGCCTGTTCCAAGGAAGCTAATACACGGCGACGGTGTTCTTCATTACCCATATCAATAAAATCAATGATAATGATCCCCCCCAAATTACGCAGCCTTAATTGTCGGGCGATCGCCTGTGTTGCTTCGATATTAGTATTAAAGATAGTCTCATCTAAGTTGCGATGCCCAACAAAAGCACCGGTATTAATATCAATTGTCGTCATGGCTTCTGTCTGATCAATAATCAGATAGCCGCCTGACTTTAATTCCACCTTACGTTCCAGCGCCCGTTGAATTTCATTTTCCACGCCGTACAAATCAAATATCGGTTGATTTCCCTGATAATGTTCCAGTTTAGCGTTCATTTCAGGAATATATTCATCAATAAATTCCTGCAATTGGAGAAATGTTTGGTGGGAATCGACCCGAATGCGATCAAGGGAAGCGCCAACAAAATCCCGTAACACACGTTGCGCCAGCGCTAATTCACCATAGACCTTGTTTTTGGTGATATTGCGTTTCTTACGTTCAATCACTTTACTCCACAGGCGCTTTAAAAATGCCGCATCTTGTACCAGCTCTTCTTTTCCCACCCCTTCAGCGGCCGTGCGGATAATAAACCCCCCATACTCATCACAATACTCCGTAACGATGCTTTTCAGGCGCTCACGCTCTTCTTCGCTCTCTATGCGCTGTGAAACACCAACATGCGATGCTCCCGGCATAAACACCAAATAACGTGACGGTAAGGTAATATCCGTTGTCAAACGGGCACCTTTTGTCCCCAGAGGATCTTTCACTACCTGAACCAGTAAATCCTGCCCCTGACGCACCAATTCAGCAATATCCCTGACATGAAAATTTTTCCGCTCTTCACCGGCAATACATTCCGTATGGGGCACAATATCCGAAGCGTGCAAAAAAGCGGCTTTCTCCAGCCCAACATCGACAAAAGCCGCCTGCATACCCGGTAAAACCCGACTCACACGCCCTTTGTAAATGTTTCCGGCAATGCCCCTTTTGGCTTCCCGCTCAATATGAATTTCTTGTAAGATACCGCCATCAATATAAGCAACCCGCGTTTCGGACGGTGTTATATTGACTAATAACTCTGCTGTCATGAATAGTCCTTCCCATCAGCTAACGCTAAAAATCGTGTGATTAATTCATACGTTTCCACCAGTGGTAAGCCGACAACAGCGTGGTAACTGCCATTAATTTTTCTGACAAAACAACCGCCTTTACCTTGAATGCCATAAGCGCCGGCTTTATCCATTGGCTCCCCAGTGGCAATATATTCCTGTATTTCCCGTTGGGACAACTGGCGGAATATCACATCTGTAATGACTGTCTCACACAAGGTATGTTGATTGTTCGATAAAGCAACAGCCGTCATGACCTGATGGCACTGACCAGACAAAGCGTTAAGCATTTCCACAGCATGTTGCTGATTTCGCGGTTTTTCCAAAATTCGGTTATTCAATACAACAATGGTATCAGCCCCCAGGACGGGGTAAGCATGTGGTGCAATGGCTACGCCAGTCAGGGCTTTCTCTCTGGCTAATCGAGTAACATATTGCTGTGGAGACTCGCCTGCACACCATTTTTCTTCGACCTGAGATGCCAGGATTTCAAAATTAAAATCCAATAATTCCACCAGCTCCCGCCGTCTTGGGGAGCCAGAAGCTAAATAAATGGTTTTCATCGCGAATAATCCTTAGGAGTCTACTCATCAGCTATTTTTTGTTATATACCTTTGCTTTTTAAATACAGAAACCCACTTTAACGGACTGAAAATTGCCGACGGATTTTCCGCATTAATAAGAATAGCCAAGGCCAGAGAATACCATTGATCACCCCGCTCCAGAACACTTCAGGATGAAAGAGGGTCTTTAGTAATAGAGCATGGACCAGGAAAACACAGAGATTCATCAATGTCGAAAGACCGACCACAACCAGGGCTTGCTGCCAAAGCGCCATATTGCGGATAAGCTGGAATTTGAATGCAACCAGAAAACTGATAATGCTAAATGCCAGAGCATGTGCTCCCAAAACACTCCCGTGCAACAGGTCAGTAATAATCCCCAAGACAAAGCCAGTACCAACACTGACACGATGGGGAAGCGCAAGCAACCAATAAACTAAGCACAGCATCAGTAAGGTAGGCCGAAACATAAAAAACTGCTCCGGCCACGGCATAATCTGTAGCACTATTGCAATCAGGAAAGATAACCAAATGACCCAGCATCCTTGGCTATGATATTGACTCATTGACGATTTCCTGTAGCTGGTAATGACGGTTTTTCCGCTGCCGCTTCTGCTGATTTTGGTGCCAGCAACTGCGGTGACTCATTTGATGGATTTGGCAACACTTGCGGTAACATCTGCATCAGACGTTCATTAGCAGCGCGGTATACTTCCGAAGGCGGCAATGGTTCAGAGGGATCATTATCCCCTCCCCACAATAGGAGTAAATAGCGCAAGCGCCGCAATTCAGCCAACGGACGGGCACGAATGACCGTATGCGCCCGCTGGTTATCAATTTTGACAGAAGAGACGACAGCCACAGGATAACCTTCAGGAAAACGTCCTCCCAGCCCCGATGTCACCAATACATCACCTACGCGGATGTCTGTATCACTGGGTAAAGGCTCCAGCAGGAGATCATCCGTACACCCTGCTCCACCAGCGATAACACGAATGTCATTACGCAGCACCTGCACAGGAATTGCATGTGAGGGATCGCAAATCAACAATATCCGGCTGCTCAACTGGCTCACGGCTGTCACTTGACCCACAACACCGCGATCACTGATAACCGGCTGCCCTTCGTACACGCCATCCTTCGCCCCTTTATCAATGACAATTTGATCGCGGTATGGGTCCATTCCCCCGGAAATCACCTGCGATACCATCATGTGTTCATCATGACGCAGCGGCGACCCCAGCAATTCACGTAAACGGGAATTTTCTTGTTTCAGTTGCCCCAACAGCAGTAATTTACTGTCCTGTAAACGCAATTCATTACGCAAGGTGCTATTTTCCAGCTCAAGATGATTGCGACTCACGAAAGATTCCGAGATGCTGTCCAAAAACTGACGCGGCCCGTTGGCAAGAAAATAAAAAGGACTCACAGCCGTATCCATGTAGCTACGGACTTTATTGAAAATACCAAGGCGACTGTCTACCACCATCAAAATAATGGCAATAATGATAGCAAAAAAGAGTCGTAGTTGCAGAGAAGGCCCTCTGCTAAAAATCGGCTTCATAAATGGCGTATTGTCGAGCTGTGTTGTCTCATAAATGATAAAACTCCGGCACAATCAGCAAGGAGGTTCCAATCAAACACGTTCACCTCCCAGCTCACAGAGTTACTTTCAGTCTTCGCTGAACAGATCGCCACCATGCATGTCGATCATCTCCAGCGCCTTGCCACCACCACGGGCAACACAGGTCAGTGGATCTTCAGCAACAATGACAGGAATGCCGGTTTCTTCCATCAGCAAACGATCAAGATTACGTAGCAACGCACCACCGCCAGTCAGCACCATACCTCGTTCAGAAATATCAGAGGCCAATTCTGGGGGGCACTGTTCCAGCGCGACCATCACAGCGCTCACAATACCCGTTAATGGTTCTTGCAGAGCTTCAAGAATTTCATTGGAATTCAAAGTAAAGCTGCGCGGCACACCTTCGGCAAGGTTACGACCACGTACTTCAATTTCATGTACTTCATCCGTTGGATAGGCAGAACCAATGCCATGTTTGATACGTTCTGCCGTTGCTTCCCCGATCAGAGAACCATAATTGCGGCGAACATAGTTGATGATGGCTTCATCAAAACGGTCGCCGCCAATACGTACAGAAGAGGAGTAAACAACCCCATTAAGGGAAATAACAGCAACTTCAGTGGTTCCCCCACCAATATCAACGACCATTGAACCCGTTGCTTCGGAAACCGGCAAACCCGCACCGATAGCCGCCGCCATAGGCTCTTCAATTAAAAAGACTTCCCGCGCGCCTGCACTTTGGGCGGATTCACGGATGGCACGACGCTCAACCTGAGTCGCACCGACAGGCACACAGACCAACACGCGCGGACTTGGACGCATGAAACTGTTATTGTGAACCTGCTTGATAAAATGCTGTAGCATCTTTTCAGTAACATAAAAATCAGCAATAACCCCATCCTTCATAGGACGGATAGCGGCAATATTACCCGGAGTACGTCCCAGCATCTGTTTTGCTTCCAGCCCTACTGCTGCAACGCTTTTTGGTGAACCGGCTCTGTCCTGGCGAATCGCAACGACAGAGGGTTGATCCAATACTATTCCTTGGCCTTTGACGTAAATAAGGGTATTGGCAGTACCCAAGTCAATGGACAAATCGTTGGAAAACATGCCACGAAATTTCTTTAACATAACGAAAGGATAATCCTGCAAGCTGGGGACGGAGATTTTCCGTCTACTCTACCAACCACATGAAGCAGCGACAAGGCGCATAATTAACTACTTTTACTACTTCAATAAAAGTGGCCACGTTATTCACATCGGAAATACGATATTCTACGTTACTTTTCTCTAACGGAGCAGAAAAAAACTGCATAAAAATGGGTTAATTCAGCTAATACACCAAAAAACACCATGACAAAGAAAGTCCCAAGGCGAAATAGTTGATGAATTATAAAAACAATAGATGAATTTGGTGAGATATCACAACATTGTTGCCACCCATTTCTTCAGTCCATCAGGTTTTATCTATACTCGATAAACTTCAAGTTGCAATCCGCAAGACGACGCGAGGCCTTATATTTCCCCGCTTCGCGGGGAAATATAACACGCATCTTGAAGTTTGATTGGTATATATAGGCTTTATCTATATTGTAGTAACGCAAAATTGTAATGATGCAAAATTGTGGTAATACCCGCATCGTGGTAATGCTAAACAGGTAATAATGTCAGCCAGATACCTATCAAGAGAGGATTATCATGAAAGCTTTATTACTGGAACAACACGAAACATTATCAGCATCTATTCAAGATATTGATGTATCTCAATTACCCCCGGGTAATGTGGTTGTTGATATCCATTGGTCAACACTCAATTACAAAGATGCCCTTGCCATCAGCGGCAAAGGGAAGATTATCCGCCAATTTCCGATGGTGCCAGGGATCGATTTTTCGGGTGTTGTCCATCACTGCGAAGATCCCCGTTTTCACGTCGGACAACATGTTTTGCTGACCGGCTGGGGCGTGGGAGAAACGCACTGGGGTGGGCTGGCAGAACAAGCGAGAGTATCAGGTGAATGGCTAACCCCCCTACCACACGCACTAAGTCTCCGACAAGCGATGATCATCGGCACGGCGGGTTTTACTGCCATGTTATGTGTCATGGCGTTGGAACAAGGGGGCGTCACACCGGAAAGCGGAGAAATTGTCGTAACGGGAGCCAGTGGTGGAGTCGGCAGTACGGCAATAACCTTACTGTCACAATTGGGTTATTCCGTCACAGCAATTAGCAGCAAACCCGACAGTCAAGATTACCTGATCTCGCTGGGCGCTAAAGCGGTTTTGCCCGCCAGCGACTTCAACCAGCCATCACGTCCATTAGAAAAACAACGTTGGGCCGGTGTGATAGATACCGTTGGTGGCACGATATTGGCTACCTTGCTGGCACAAGTGCGTTACAACGGTACAGTCGCCGCCTGTGGCATGGCAAGCGGCAGTCAACTCCCCACCAGCGTCATGCCGTTTATTCTGCGTAATATTCGTTTACAGGGCGTGGAATCTGTCACTGTCCCGGCTTCGGAACGCCCTGCCATTTGGCAGCGTCTGCAAACGCTATTACCCGCTTCATTTTATCAGCAAGCCGCTAATGAAATTACATTAGAACAGGTGATCGAACACGCCAATAAGTTGATAAACAATCAAATTACAGGCAGAACCGTGGTGAAAGTGCGCTGATAAGACCAGTATTTAGCTGCTAAATGCCACGATATGTTTATAATGTCGGGCTTTATCGCCAAATTTACAATTCTAGCTATCAGAAAGAGATGACAAACCGTTGACATCGAGTTATCTTGGTCGATTGTTGACAGATTGCCGGAGATACCCGCACAATGGCAGACAAGTTTCGCATTTTACTCTTGAATGGCCCTAACCTGAACCTGTTGGGAACGCGAGAGCCAGAGACCTACGGCAAGTTAACGCTGGACGACATCGTTAACAGACTGTCAAAAGAAGCGCTACAATCGGGCGCTGAATTATCCCATCTGCAATCCAACGCAGAATCTGAACTGATTGAAAGAATTCATTCTGCGCGGGGCAATACGGATTTTATTTTAATCAACCCTGCGGCATACACGCATACCAGCGTGGCATTGCGCGACGCACTTCTGGCGGTAGGTATCCCATTTATTGAGATTCACCTTTCCAACGTGCATGCCCGCGAACCATTCCGCCACCATTCCTATCTTTCCGATATTGCCGTCGGCATCATCTGCGGATTGGGGGCGGATGGTTATAGTTTCGCATTACAGGCAGCGGTCAACCGCTTGTCAACATCCAACTAATTGACTTAAAAGTACGGAACCACACTCATGGATATTCGTAAGATAAAAAAATTGATCGAGCTGGTTGAAGAATCTGGCATTTCTGAATTGGAAATTTCTGAAGGTGAGGAGTCAGTGCGCATCAGCCGGATCACTACACCCGCAGCAGTGCCTGTAACTCAGCAATATATTTCTGCACCCGCCCAGCAGCCAGTGCAGGCCGCTGCGCCAGCCATCGCTGACAAACCGGCTGAAATCAGCGGCCACACAGTTCGCTCTCCAATGGTTGGTACGTTCTACCGTTCCCCCAGCCCGGATGCGAAAGCTTTCATTGAAGTCGGCCAGCATGTTAATCAGGGCGAAACCCTGTGCATCGTTGAAGCGATGAAAATGATGAACCAGATCGAAGCCGACAAAACTGGCGTAGTAAAAGCGATTCTGGTTCAGGACGGTCAACCTGTTGAATTCGACGAGCCATTGGTCGTCATCGAATAACAAGGCGCACCCCATGCTTGAAAAAATTGTCATTGCTAACCGCGGTGAAATTGCACTGCGTATCCTGAGAGCCTGTAAGGAACTTGGGATCAAAACTGTGGCTGTGCACTCTGCGGCAGATCGTGACCTGAAGCACGTCCTGCTGGCGGATGAAACCGTCTGTATCGGCCCGGCTGCCTCAGCGAAAAGTTACCTGAATATTCCTGCCATTATTTCTGCGGCGGAGATTACTTGTGCGCAGGCAATCCATCCGGGTTATGGCTTCCTGTCTGAAAACGCTGACTTTGCCGAGCAGGTCGAGCGTTCTGGCTTTATTTTCATTGGTCCGAAAGCGGACACCATCCGTTTGATGGGGGATAAAGTTTCCGCTATCAACGCAATGAAAAAAGCGGGCGTCCCTTGCGTACCTGGCTCTGATGGCCCATTGGGTGACGATACCGAGAAAAACAAGGCCATTGCAAACCGCATCGGCTATCCGGTGATCATCAAGGCCTCGGGCGGTGGCGGCGGTCGTGGGATGCGCGTCGTACGCTGCGACAAAGATCTGGAACAATCCATCGCCATGACCCGCGCAGAAGCCAAAGCCGCTTTCAACAACGACATGGTCTACATGGAGAAATTCCTTGAAAACCCACGTCACGTTGAAATTCAGGTTCTGGCTGATGGTCAGGGCAATGCACTCTATCTGGCTGAACGAGACTGCTCCATGCAGCGCCGTCACCAGAAAGTCGTGGAAGAAGCGCCAGCACCGGGCATCCCACCAGAACTGCGTCGCAGTATTGGTGAACGTTGTGCCAATGCCTGTATCGAAATCGGCTACCGTGGCGCGGGTACATTTGAGTTCCTGTACGAAAATGATGAATTCTACTTTATCGAGATGAATACCCGTATTCAGGTTGAACATCCCGTGACGGAAATGATCACTGGCATTGACCTGATCAAGGAGCAGCTGCGTATCGCCTCTGGTTTACCACTGTCTGTCAAACAGGAAGATGTCGAAATCAAAGGCCATGCGATTGAATGTCGTATCAATGCAGAAGATCCGAAAACCTTCCTGCCAAGTCCGGGCAAAATCACCCATTTCCACTCACCGGGTGGATTTGGTGTGCGTTGGGAATCCCATATCTATGCGGGATATACCGTACCGCCTTATTATGATTCTATGATCGGTAAGTTGATCACTTACGGCGAAACCCGTGAAGTGGCCATTGTGCGGATGAAGAACGCACTGGCTGAGTTGATCATTGATGGCATCAAGACCAATATCGATCTGCAACTGGCAATTATGGATGACGAGAACTTCCAGACAGGTGGAACCAATATCCATTATCTGGAGAAGAAACTCGGCTTGCATGATAAGTAAGGTTTCTTTGACGCTTATTTAGCATTTGTTGCTTTGAATAAAATCCCATCTTTTACAGGTGGGATTTTTTATAGTTTCATATGGCTAAAATTCCCCCCATATTGTTTCATGTAAATTACCCGGAGAACGAATGGACGGACGATTTGTTCAATCCCACAAAGAAGCACGCTGGGCGATATTCCTGACGTTGGCTTATCTTGTTGGCTGGCTACTGTGTGCTTATTTACCCAGTGATGCCACCGGTTTAACTGGATTGCCCCGCTGGTTTGAACTGGCTTGCCTGCTGCTACCTGCCTTATTTATCATCCTCTGCTACTTGATGGTGAAGTTTATATTCAAAGACATTCCACTGGAGGATAGTGATGCAAAGTGAAGTCATTCTGCCTCTCGTGGGATATCTGGCATTGGTTTTCATACTCTCAATCTATGCTTATCGCCGCCGACAAACCGGTGAATTCTTAAGTGAGTATTTTCTCGGCAGCCGTTCAATGGGGGGGTTTGTATTGGCAATGACCATAACAGCAACCTATATCAGTGCCAGCTCATTTATTGGTGGCCCTGGTGCCGCTTATAAGTATGGTATCGGTTGGGTATTGTTATCACTGATCCAACTGCCCGCAATATGGCTCTCACTTAGCGTACTGGGGAAAAAATTTGCGATCCTCGCCCGCCGTTACAATGCGGTCACCCTCAATGACATGCTATATGCGCGCTATCAGAGCCGATTTCTGGTCTGGTTTGCCAGTATCAGCCTGTTAGTCGCCTTTATCGGTGCCATGACAGTTCAATTCATTGGGGGTGCTCGTTTGCTGGAGACAGCCGCTGGTATCCCTTACGATACGGGATTGCTGATTTTTGGCGTTTCCATTGCCCTCTATACCGCATTTGGCGGTTTCAGAGCCAGCGTCCTCAATGATGCCTTACAAGGGCTGGTGATGCTGCTGGGAACGGCATTATTACTGACCGGTATTATCTACAAAGCCGGTGGATTGTCAGCCGCAGTGACGACACTGCGCACGATTGACCCCAATCTGGTTTCCCCTTATGGCGCTGATCATATCCTCACCGGGCCATTTATGGCGTCTTTCTGGGTACTGGTTTGCTTTGGTGTCGTTGGGCTGCCACACACCGCCGTGCGCTGTATCTCTTATAAAGACAGTAAAGCAGTTCATCGCGGTATTGTGCTTGGCACGATCATCATGGCATTCCTGATGTTCGGTATGCACCTTGCCGGTGCCCTTGGCCGAGCCATCATTCCTGATCTGACGATCCCCGATCAAGTGATCCCAACGTTAATGCTCACGGTACTACCTCCTGTTGCTGCCGGCGTTTTTCTGGCAGCGCCAATGGCGGCAATTATGTCGACCATTAACGCCCAACTGCTGCAATCTTCGGCCACTATCGTCAAAGATCTCTATCTGAATCTGTTTCCACAGCAGATCAGTCAGGAGAAAAAACTGTCACGTATCTCCAGCTACTCCAGCCTATGTTTAGGCGCATTACTGCTACTGGCAGCATGGCACCCCCCTGAGATGATTATCTGGCTGAACCTACTGGCATTTGGTGGACTGCAAGCCGTTTTCCTCTGGCCACTGGTTCTGGGATTATATTGGGAACAAGCCAATGCCCAAGGCGCGATCAGCTCAATGCTGGCAGGTGCGGCAAGCTATACCTTGCTGGCAACTTTCAATCTCCATCTTTTGGGTTTCCACCCCATTGTGCCATCGCTATTGCTGAGTTTACTGGCATTCTGGATAGGAAATAAATTCGGCGGGATTGGCTCTAAACGATTACCTTTCACACAATAACGTGATTCACAAAACGAGAATTTTTTATGCCTTGGATACAATTAAGATTAAACACCACGGGACAACAAGCGGAAGCGTTAGGCGATGAGCTTATGGCAAGTGGCGCAGTATCAATCACCTTTCAGGATAGCCACGATACGCCTATTTTTGAGCCTCTGCCGGGCGAAACGCGTTTGTGGGGGGATACCGATGTTATCGGCCTGTATGACGCTGAAATGGATATGAACGCGGTTGTCAGCCAATTGGAACAACGTCCACAACTGGGCAAAGGTTTTATCCACAAAATTGAACAACTGGAAGATAAAGATTGGGAGCGAGAGTGGATGGATAACTTCCACTCTATGTGCTTCGGTAAGCGTCTGTGGATCTGCCCCAGCTGGCGCGAAGTACCCGAACCCGACGCCGTCAATGTTATGCTTGACCCTGGTCTGGCCTTCGGAACGGGTACTCACCCAACGACCTCCCTTTGCCTGCAATGGCTGGATGGCCTTGACCTGACAGGTAAAACGGTAATCGACTTCGGTTGTGGCTCAGGCATATTGGCTATCGCAGCCCTGAAACTGGGCGCGAAACATGCCATCGGTATTGATATCGACCCACAAGCCATTCAAGCCAGCCGGGATAACGCTGAACGCAACGGTGTATCTGACCAATTAACCCTCTGTCTGTCTAAAGATCAACCTAAAGACCTCGAATGCGATATCGTGATTGCCAATATTCTGGCGGGTCCTCTGCGCGAACTCGCCCCTGTCATCGGCTCACTGCCTAAATCGGGTGGATTATTGGGCTTATCCGGTGTTCTGGCCAGTCAGGCGGAAGGCGTTGTTCAGGCCTATAACAATGAATTCATTATTGATCCGATAGCCGAACAAGAAGATTGGTGTCGCATCACAGGGATTAAAAAATAATCACCTAATGCCTATTGAAAAGCGAGATTATCCACTAAAATGATCACCCAGGAGGTTAATTGGTGGTAATCCGCTCTCTTTATGATTAGAAATATAAGTAATAACAAATTTCAGCAATAAAATGTAACTATTTGTTATTTAACAGTAATCAACCAAGTTTAAAAAAATCAACTGGAAAAAATCCGTTATAAATGTCGATTCGCTCAAAGTTTGGCCTTTCATATCTTGTGAAAAATGCGTAATATACGCGCCCTTAGTCACAGTTGACCACTCTTTCTTCGTCTATGCGTATCGGACAATACCAGTTGAAAAACTGTCTTATTGCAGCCCCTATGGCTGGCATAACAGATCGCCCGTTTCGATCTCTTTGCTACCAGATGGGTGCAGGAATGACAGTCTCAGAAATGCTTTCTTCCAATCCTCAGGTTTGGAAGACGGATAAATCACGGCTGCGTATGGTTCATAGCGACGAACCCGGAGTGCGTTCTGTACAAATAGCCGGTAGTGATCCCGATGAAATGGCGGCGGCAGCGAAAATTAACGTCGCTAATGGCGCTCAGATCATCGATATCAATATGGGGTGCCCAGCTAAAAAGGTGAATCGTAAGCTGGCAGGCTCTGCATTACTGCGTTACCCGCAACTGGTTGAAAAAATCCTGTCTGCGGTCGTCAATGCGGTTGATGTACCTGTCACTTTGAAGATCCGCACAGGATGGTCACCGGAAGAACGTAACTGTGTAGAAATTGCCCAATTGGCCGAACGTTGTGGTATTCAGGCTCTTACGATACATGGCAGGACGCGATCTTGCCTGTTTAATGGTGAGGCCGAGTACGACAATATTCGGACAGTTAAGCAGACTGTTGCCATTCCAATTATTGCCAATGGTGACATTACTGACCCGCTAAAAGCCAGAGCAGTGCTTGAATACACTGGGGCTGATGCCCTAATGATAGGCCGCGCTGCTCAGGGAAGACCCTGGATCTTTCGGGAAATCCAGCATTATCTGGAAACAGGAGAAGTGCTATCACCGATGCCACTTGGCGAAGTGCAGCACTTAATGAGCGAGCATATACGAGAACTGCATGACTTTTACGGTCAAGGCAAAGGAGTTCGTATTGCACGCAAGCATGTATCTTGGTATCTCAAGGAACATGCCCCTGATGACCAGTTTCGGCGCACATTCAACGCCATAGAGGATGCCAGCGAACAGCTGGAGGCGTTGAAGGCATACTTCGAAAATTTTTGCGTAAATAAAGAAAAGAGCTGACAGAACTATGTTCGAACAACGCGTAAATTCTGATGTACTAACCGTTGCTACTGTAAATTCACAAGATCAGGTAACTCAAAAACCTCTGCGTGATTCAGTTAAACAAGCACTGAAGAACTATTTTGCTCAACTGAACGGTCAAGATGTTAATGACCTGTATGAGCTGGTACTGGCTGAAGTAGAACAGCCACTGTTGGACATGGTGATGCAATACACCCGTGGCAACCAGACTCGCGCAGCCCTGATGATGGGAATCAACCGTGGCACTCTGCGTAAGAAACTGAAAAAATACGGCATGAACTAAGTTTCACTTAGTAACTTGTTGATAAATTGGCACTTTTCATTATATGGGAAGTGCCTTTTTATTTAATATTACCCCACCGATTACCCCACAGAAAAACCCTCAGCACAAAGACCCACAGAACAGCATGAGAACTAAAGAAAAATAAGAAGTGGACTTGTTATAGAGGTTAGTAAGTTAAAGGTTCTAACCGTGAAGAGATTGCGACGTATTCCATCCCGCCTTCAAGGATCGGTGTTTTCCCTGCATTGCGAGCGCCCTTGTAACGTTCGAGGGCTTCCAGCGCCTTAACGCCTTTTCGTACCATCTAACCAATCAGCGGATTTAATCACGCCAGCCGCCATCATTCCGTCTTTCATAATGCTTGCACCATGGCGTTGTTGTGCCAGTCCCAAGTCCAACGTTTCACGGCAAATGGTGACAGGGGAATGCCCCAAAAAGCCGTCTTCGGTGGCATAACGCAAATGCAGCACTTCTTCTTGCAGGTAAGTTTTGACCTTGCCGCTATAAGGTTCAGTGATGGTATAAGCGAACCGGTGATCGGATAACCGTTGAGGTACAATCGCTGACGGTGGGTAAGGGTGTAACGATTGTGGCTGTCCGTCTTTGTCCCAGACAATCACCGCATAGGCATTACCATTCAGTAAACAATGGCGCATCACTGATTCATCAGTCAGTTGCTGCATGATCTGCTTGTCTAGCAATTCGTTGCCATCGCTAACAGTGGCGAAGATTTATCAATGGGCTTGGTAAAGCTGACAGGGTGATGATGTGCGTTCTGGTCGCGGCTCATTGAATGGCTGATGTGTAGGAGGGACGAACAAGCGCAGCCCGTTGCCACCTTGTACACATGACGTGGAATGAAATCAGGACTTAGCTCAATCCCATCGGGTAAAAGACTAATTAATTTCATCACTTAATGGATAATTATTGAATATAATAATTATCCATTAAGTTTATTATTTACTTTTGAAACAGAAAACACTTTCAACTTAATCAAAATATTTTATTCTTATTGCCATATAACTTATAAAACAAATAATCACTATTAAAATAATTATCTATAAATAAAATAAACAAATGAAATCAAAAAAAATAAAAATCATATAAAAAGCAATATAAATATTTAGTAAAATGTTTTAAACTAAAAACATAAAATTTCAATATATTCAGAAAAAATCCATTTATGAACACTCAGTCTTTTAGAGAGAATTGTTGTCATCCAAAGAAAAATAATGATCAGATTTGTTTAATATTTAACCTTACAATATGATTGTTATTTTTTTGACCATATTATTTGTATAAGAGTTTAAATAACACCCTAATTGATCGCATTTTATTCCGGTTGCATTCTATAAAATAGAGTGATTTTTAATATATCGCTAAAGAATTGTGCTCTCCTCCTTCATTAAAAAAAGAGGGTCTGTATTTGACATATAAAAAAATAAATTCATTAAATTATTAAATTATTAAATTATTAATAATTTTATTTTTGTTGTTTAATTTATAAAGGAAATATATGAACAATAGATACAAAACAGTTGTTATTTTAGGGGCTGGGCCAATTGGATTATTTTCTGCTTTTAAAATATTAGAAAATAATTTTGCTGAAAATGTATTGATCTTAGATAAACGGTTAATTTCCGCTCACACACTTAAAGGGTGGGCAGAAAGATCAATGGTTGTACAATTCCATCGAAAGCTTTTTTCCCTCTCTCATATTCCAGAAATAATGCAGAATTGCCCTCATGGAGTACTTAAAGAAGATTATGAAGATAATCGGAGAAAATATAGTGATCTCGATCATATGAGCATAAAAAACATACAATCCACAATACTCGAAAATATAGAAAAGGATTACAAAGATCGTTTTTTTATGATGGGATTAAAAGATATATCCACTAATAATGATATTATTTCAATTTCTATTTTTTCAGATGAAAATAAGAATAACCATATTTTAAGGAATTTAAAACCAGAATTAATTGTAGATGCAACTGGCTATCACTCCGTCTTAATGAATAAAACAATAGGTATTCACTTCGAAAGTGAATATGAATATGGTTCAGCGCTAAAAATAACCTGGCCAGAACATGAAATGAACCATATTGAAAATAAAGAAACCGAATTCCATGACTGTCATGAAAATACAATCTTTTTTAGCGAAGGAAATTCATCTGTAGCTGAATTTTCATATCCTTCTGATAAATTTAGTAAATTTTTTGAAGAATGTGGGTATTCTATCAACCACATGAGTATTAAATTACCATTTCTAAAATTTGACAAAACACCTTTTTCAATAAAATTACCCCCATTCTTAGAAAAAATAACCTCTCTTAAGAAGGATCATTTTCTATATAAAAGAGCAATCGAATTATTCAATACAATTAGAAAAAATAAACTTATTGGTATTAATGGATTAGAATTCATTCATTACCTACAAGGTTTCAATTGGTCAGAAGCAGACAATCTTGCTTTAGTCATTCGCAAAATAATAGATAAAAGAGTGACTGTAGAAAACGCATATGCTAATCTTGAAGAAAATTGTTTAGATTTAACAAAGATTAGAATTACTTTTGTACCCTCCAGAGCTGAGAGGTGGTTATCAACAAATAAAGTAACAACAAAAATTAATCTTATATTTTCGAATGATAATGATACATTACTTAACCAAGCATGTTCTGTAACAGCCTGCGCTGTCGGAGATAGTCTCGCTAGCACGGATTTTAGGCATGGTCTTGGCATCAATCGAGGATTTCATACAGCAACGAGATTATTTCAAGATAAATTAGATCTAGAATTAGTCAGGCTTGAATTGATAAAAAATAGCTACTCTACGTTAGATGTTATAAGTGACAACTCGATATTTAACAGGGCTATTTCATGTCGAGATTGGCTTATTCTACAATAAACACTATTAATGCAAGGTACATGTATGTATATAGATATATTAATTATAATATCCGCATTTATTGGAAGTATTCTATCTGGACTTTTTGGTGGTGGTGCAGGCTTGATTTTTACGCCCACAATTTATTTATTTTTATCTTATACCAATCCACATTCTAGTTATATTATGCAAACCAGTATAACAACAATGATCGCTTCTTTAATGGTATCTGGTTTAGTTGCGATTGTTAAACATCATAAATACAATCATATTGATTGGCGTGTTCTAAAATGGTCAGCCCCACTGATTATAATGGGGTCAATACTCGGTTGCTTTGCTATGACTGTTGTTTCAAGTCAGTCAGTTATATATGTATTTTCTTTAGCAACACTAATTTTAGCCGTTAGATCAACACAACAAATTATTTCCAACAAATCGCAAGATAATATCAACAGAGATCTTGGTTGGTCATTCCGTTATATTGGTAGTGTTTTATTAGGGCTAATATCAACTTTATCTGGAGCCGCTTCATTTGTTGTACCTTATTATGAGCGCATCGGTTTAAACATTAAAAAAGCGATAGGCACAACAACTGTTGTAGTCTGGCTGTATTCTGTATTTGTACTCATTTTCATGATATCACTTGGCTTAAATCAAAATAATCTACCACCTGGGAATATAGGTTTTTTAAATTATAAGTACCTCTGGTTATTCATAATACCCACAATACCTGGGGCATTGTTGGGAGCAAAGTTGGCTAATATCCTTCCAGAAAGAAGATTAAAAATTTCTTTCACGATATTATTATATTTTATTGGGTTAAGTATGCTTTTCTCATAATATATCTCCTTTAGATGATTATTTTATTTATTGTGATTTTTGGCATTAGATAACCTCTATAGAATTAGAACAGGGCATGAATACATATTTTTAGTGACATTTTAAAGTTAAATGTTGATCAAAATATACTTCTGCCCTGTCCTTCAATCATAATGAAATTGCTACCTCTGATATTTTGATCATATAGCTTCTTCTATTTTAACTATCTGATTTAAAAAATAAAAAAATCAATCTCTTGATTCAGTGGGAAAACAGTTTCCTGTAGCGGAAATGGCAGAACGGTACGCCGTTAACCCATTCATACATGCAGGTACTCCTGCATAAATTGCCATCTGGATGACAACTTCCAGTAATTCCTCAGGTGTTACGCCAACATTAAGCGCCCCTCGCATATGTAACTCCAACTGTTGCGGGGCATTACCAAGACTGACTAAAGAGGCAACCGTGAGCATTTCACGGGTCTTAAGGTCAAGACCAGGGCGACCTACCACTGAACCAAATGCATAATCAGTCACCAGATAGGGTAAGTTTTCATCCAACTGTTTAAGACGATTGATGACTTTATCGGCGAGGCCATTTTCTAACTGATCCATAATGTCCCGACCATGATTTGTCAGCTCAATACCTTTTTTCATACCGCTTTCTCCGTTAATTTTTTACTGATGGAATGATGAGTAGGGATCGTTGAAATAATGAGTATGGACAGCGCGATTGCAGCACCAGCGGTAACAAAGAGTGCATGAAGTGACAAAGCGGAAACCATCCAAGCCCCCACTAAAGCACCAATACCGATTGCTCCGTTAAAAAACGAAACATAAACCGCAGATGCAGGAAACACTTCGTCACCGGCCAGACGGAGCACCCAAGTTTGTAACCCCACAAAAATTCCAGAAATTGCGACGCCCCATAAAACTATGGCTATCAGGATATCTGTGCGGGATAATAATTCTGCTCTGATACCCAAGATCAGAAGAACAATCCCGATAAGCAAAGCAGACAGTGTGACCGTCGTTTTAAGGTGCTTATCAATGATAATACCCGTCAGGAAATTACCGCCTAAACCTGCAATACCATAAATGAATAAGATTGTAGGGATGAAATCCTTCGAAAATATGGGTTGCGCATTGAGCCAGGGTTCGATGAAAGTAAACGCAGCAAAGTGTGCTGTAATAGCAAGTAATGTGGCCGCATAAATTTTCCATTGCATGGCTGAACTCAACACACTTTTTAAGGCGTTAATGCCAATCGTACTTTTAGTTGTCACTTTAGGAACAAGCAGCATGATGCCAAAGAATACAAGCACACTCAGCAATGCCATCAACCAAAATGCTTGACGCCAACCAAAATGCAAGCCTATGTAGTTAGACAAAGGGACACCCAATACGCTGGCGGCTGAAACGCCACCAAAGACAATGGATGTTGCGATACCCAGATACTTTATCGGCACCATTGCCACCGTTGTTGCTCCGATCATCGCCCAGAAAGCACCATGAGCCACAGAGCCAATGACACGAGCAACCAGCAGTACTTCAAATGAATCGATGGTTGCAGACAAGGTATTTGATACAGCCAAGATCATTGTCAGCGTTAACAACAGGATCTTTTTGGGGAAATTCCCCAGAAAAACAGAGGCCAAAAGCGCACTTAATGCCCCACCCCATGCGTACAGTGATACCGTCATCCCAATGCTGGATTCTGACGTATTAAGGCCATCTGCTATAGGTGTCAGCAGGCCAACAGGAGCCAGTTCAGTCGTCACAATAGTGAACGTTGATATTGCAAGAATAAACAAAGCTAACCATGTCCTAAACGACATCTCAGGACTTTTAATTTCTGAAGTCATAAATTACACCCTTTAAATAAATTCAACCCTTCAATATCAAAATACCACTATGAATTTTCATGAGAATTGTTCATTTTGTAATTCATTTTTGATATCAAGGGCCTTATTATTCAAGATGCCACTCAATGAATGGAATGGAGAATTTGTGGACAACCTACGTAGTAAGCTACCTAGCATAAAACAGTTACAATGTTTTTTAGCCGTTGCTCAAGAGCTTAATTTCAGAAGAGCAGCCGAAAGATTACATATGACACAACCTCCCCTGACTCGTCATATCAAATGTCTTGAAGAAACTCTTGGTTGTGATCTTTTTACCCGAAATACGCATAAAGTTCATCTGACAGACAATGGGCTGATGCTAGTTAAAAAAGCAACATACCTTATCAATGAACTCACTCTGTTTATGGATAAAATTAAAAATGAGGAAACTTATTTACGTATTGGGCTTACCAGCACTTTAAATTTTAATAATATCCCTGAGCTAAGTAATAAAATTAAAGCGCTTATGACAGGAGGGGAAATTGGCACATCACATCTGGTTTCTAGCCAACTCTTGCGTTTTCTCTCAAAAGAGAAAATAGATCTTGTTGTTATAGGAGAACAAAGTCTACATAATAAACATGATTTTCAATTTTACTGGCTCTATCGTGAACCTCTTCTGCTTGCATTACCGTCTTCTCATCCTGGCAGTTTGAAAGAAAAAGTGTCGCTTACCGATGTTGCCGATCTGTCTCTTTTTTGGTTTTCAAGAAACGCAAATCCCGTTTTTTACGACAAATGTGAAAGTTATTTTCAACAATTACCTTTCTTATTAAAAAGATGTCAGGAGCCTGATGATTCACTGGTCATGCTTTCCAGTATTGCAAGAGGGAAAGGAATGGCGCTTATGCCCCGTTCTATGTGTATCTCTAATCAAAAAGGGCTTTGTTACAGGGAATTAGATAAAGTTGCTGCTCAATCCTTAAATATTGATATCTATGCAGCCATTCGTAAGAATGAATCCAGAGAAGTCGTTATCAATGGCTTAAACCGTTTACTCAATGAAAAAGAAGTTTAGGTTATATTTTTAATTGAAGTGATCAATAAAAATTGATCACTTCAAATTGAGCAAGGCACAAGATTGAAAACAGGTACAAACTTTGGTTTCTCTTACTCACATGACCAAATTTTTTAATAGGTAATCTATAAAAAGACGGTTCTTACGTTGAAGTTGTACATTATTTGGAAATACAACCGTTATTTCCTGTTTGGGTAGATGATATTCTGGGAAAAGCGCTACCAGAGTACCAGACGCTATATCCTCATTGACAAGCCATTCGGGTAATATAGATACGCCTAAACCAGATAGAGTCAGTGAACGAATGGCAGAGGAATTATTTGAGGCATATTTAATTTTTCCACGGATGATAAACCTGGGATGAATAGGATGTTTTAATTCCCATTGGGTTGGGTTTTGTAGATTCGTGTTGGCAATCCAGTCCACTTTATTCAGCTCCATCGGTTCACTAATAGGGTTGCGTTCTAACCAATGTGGAGCTGCAACTAATTTAATTTTAAAAGTCGCTAACTGCCTGCTTTTCAATGTTGAGTCATTTAATGTCCCCAAACGGATCGCAAGATCAATTCTCTCGGTAATTAAATCATTTAAGGCTGAGTCAGCAAAATAGCCAATTTCCAGTTGAGGATGGATTTCACAAAATTGACTGATTAAAGGAAGCAGAAATTTTTCACCAAATTCCACTGTTGAAGTAATTCGTAATTTTCCGGCTAAGGAGTGATGCCGTTCCGCAACATTATCGAACGCAACCTGAATGTGATGAAATATTTTTTTAAAATCTTCATAAAATTCTCTCCCCGCTTCTGTTAATGCAATACCACGAGTATTACGCACTAACAATGGTACGCTTAAAGCTTCTTCCAGTGCTTTCACATGAATGCTGGCGACAGCTTTGCTGATAAATAAAGTTTCAGCTGCGCGGGTAAAAGAGCCGCATTCTACCACCGTAAGGAAAGTTTGTATCCGATTAAGATGAGGTTGCATTTTTATTGTTAAATATAATTAAATTAAGTGTTTAAATTAAATGAATAGACTAACTAAGTCAATGGTCATTAAACTTCCTGAATGGGGGTAAAATAATGAGTTATCGCTATCGTATCGCATTAATATTTTTGCTTGGTTTCTTTATTGATTGCATCAATATTTTTATGTCGGCAATTGCTTTGCCTGATATTGCCGATCAAATGTCTGTTTCTGAATCTCGCGTAGCCTGGGTATCCAATAGTTATATTCTGGGTTTGACACTCATTATACCTATTAGTAGCTGGTTGGCTGAACGTTTTGGCACACGGCAAATTATGGCAGCTTCAATGCTACTTTTCTCTATAGCTGCTCTGTTTTCTGGCCTGGCGGAACATTTCTATGATTTAGTATTGTGGCGCTTTATTCAAGGATTGGGAGGCGGTTTGTTGATTCCGGTCGGGCAAGCGTTAACCTTTGGGTTGTTTAAAAAGCATGAACGGGCAAAAATCTCGACACTGGTTATGGCTGTTGCACTCATTGCACCGGCTATTTCCCCGGGTGTTGGAGGTGCTATTGTTGATCACTATAGCTGGAGTTGGGTGTTTCTTAGCAATATCCCTTTCAGCTTGCTAGCATCCATTCTTTCACTGATTTGGCTGCGTAATGAAACAATTTCGGCTCAAAAACCTGATCTGAAGGGATTGTTATTGGTTAGTTTAGCATTGGTATCTTTACTATCAGGACTTTCTATGTACGCTGATGCAACCCAGAAATGGCTGCCAATTATCTTCCTGACCAGTGGCGCTTTTTTTACTCTGTTTTATATACGACATTACCATCGTGTACAAAATGCTATTCTGGATCTGTCTGTAATAAAAAATACTCGTATGCGTATTTCCGTGTGGATTTATCACTCAATTCCAGGCGTATTTACCGGCGTTAATCTGTTGAATATTTTTTATCTACAACAACAACTGGGATGGTCAGCGGAAAAAACCGGCTCTCTCATGATTTTATATGCGATTGGTGCATTGGGTGCCATATTAATATGTGGACGAATGTATAACCGTTGGGGTGCTCATCGTCTATTTTTATGTGGGATTGTACTTCATGCTATTGGTATTGCTTTCTTAGCTACCATTAATCATGCAAACGATGTACCAGGTTTGATTGGCGCGTATTTGCTGATGGGAATTGGTGGAGGCATTGGGGCTAACACTGCACAGACCACTGCGCTAATGGATTTTGCCAATGAAAAATTATCTCGAGCCAGTGTGATTTGGAATATCAATCGTCAAATGTCATTTAGTATTGGCACGGCGTTATTTACTATGATTTTTAATTTATTACAGCAAGGATCTATTTCTGCTAATGCGTATCACCTGACTTTTATCCTTGCAGCGATAATCGGTTTATTACCTTTAATGAGTCTGCATAATTTAAAAAAACATTCGGAGAACCTATGCGAAAAGAAAAAGAGTTAATTGCCTGCCAAAGTGTTATTGAAATTCATCAATGGATTGAAAATGTTTTCACCAATAAACAGGAGAAAAATTCTGACTCATTGCATAAACTACTCAATAGTTTTACCCCTGATTTTACTATGACCACTTTGGCCGGTCAGCATGTCTTATTAAATCAAGTAAAAGAAATGTTTGTTAATAGCATTGGTTCCAGACCAAATTTAAAAATTGAAGTTGATAACTGCACTGTGATCGCATTCAGTGCAGAATATGTTTCGGTGCGTTATCGTGAAAAACAGACCAAAGATGGAAATACGAATTATCGTTGGTCACTGGCAATTATTTCATTCGATAATTCCCACCCTCAATGGCGTTATTTACATGAAACAATGATTTCAGAATGAAACTCGGCTCAGTCATGGCTGAATATCAAATTATTCAAGTACATTAATATCAAACAAAAACAGGCGAGACCAACAAAGCTGGTCTCGCCTGTAACAATCAGGTTAATTGATATTTATTCCACAATTAATCGTGAAATTACACCGCCTCCGCTTCACAATTCATTGCTAACGCCTGACTTAAGGTTTTAGCCAAAATGGTTTTATTTTCACTATCCTCCATCAGGCTAAAGTGGTCGCCCGGTACAGATGTTAGCTGGAGCAAAGAATCAGGCATAACCTGCTTCCAGCCTAACGACGGTTCCATACTCAAAGAGGGTAATGCGGATTCTGTAACGAAAGGGATCTCCGGATAAGATTCTATCGCATAGAACTGGTGGAGCGTTATCGCCAATGCTTGTGGTTCATATTCTTTAACCATTTGCATATAATTTACCATCTGTTCCCAACGTTTTGCGATCAAGTCAGGACGCAGATTTGCCGGATATAGTCCCAGTTCCTGCGCCGCAGCAATAAATTGCACCAAATTCAGTTTATCAATTCTCTGATGCAATACCGCAATCTCCTCTTCATGTTCCCCGCCCGACTGTTTTGCCCGTTCAGCAAGAAAATGAAGCTTTGGTTGAATAACCTGCTGCTTAAAGCAGTGAGGGGCAGGCGTATCAATCAAACCCAGAAAATCGACGGTCTCACCGGCGTTCAACAGTTGCTGGGCAATGGCATAAGCCAGTACACCACCAGAAGAGTAACCGTAGATCCGGTATCGGCCTTCCGGTTGAACCGCCTTCATAAAGGTGATCATTTTGGCGGCCAATGCCTCAATAGTCGATATCGGCTCTTCATTGATGGATGGCCAGGGCAAGGCATAAACCGGATAGTCTGACTGAATATGTTTAGCCAATCCAAAGACATAGGAGTAATCATCCATGCCGCTGGACACAAAGAATAACGGCGGTTCCATTCCGGATGGCCGCACAGGTATCGCACTGCTTTGCGGCTGGGACAGTGGATCTAATGTGATTTTTGATACCAGTTCAGCCAGCACAGGGAATTGGAATAGGTCATTCAATGTACACATCAAACCACGGCCTGCGGCAAGGTTTATCATCCGCACAGCAAGCAGCGAGTGTCCACCCAACGCAAAGAAATTGTCATACCGGCCTATTTGCTCAACCTCCAGCAATTCACGCCAGATAGCCGCTAATGCCATCTCAATCTCCCCCTGCGGCGCTTCATAGGCTTGATGAACAAAGGCATTCTGATCAGGTTCCGGCAGCGCCCGACGATCCAGCTTACCGTTAGGGTTCAGCGGAAAGGCGTTCAGACGGACAAAAGCCGCCGGCACCATGTAGTCAGGCAACAGTGCTCTCAGATGGCTATACAAACAGGTAGCCAGTCCAGCTTCCGCTGGTGCCACCACATAAGCCACCAGACGTTTATCCTGCCCATCACCCAGAGCCAGTACGATAGCTTCACGCACCGTCGGGTACTCCGTCAGCCGGGCTTCGATCTCTCCCGGTTCAATCCGGAATCCCCGGATTTTCACTTGCTGGTCGTTACGGCCAATAAACACCAGGTTGCCATCCGGCAAGTAGCGGGCCAAATCTCCGGTGCGGTACATCCGTGCATCCGGTGTCTGACTAAACGGGTCAGTCAGGAAACGTTCAGCCGTCAGATCAGGGCGATTGAGATAGCCACGGGCTACACCGTCACCACCAATATACAACTCCCCGACCGCTCCCAGTGGAACCGGCTGGCCGCAGGCATCCAGCAGATAAATACAGGTGTTAGCTGTCGGACGTCCGATAGGAATTAACGTATCGATATAATCTGCCGGACAACGCCAGGTGGTGGCACATACCGTGATTTCTGTCGGGCCGTACGCATTGAACAGCGTGGCCCGTCCATGCAGTGCCTGAATTAGCGCCGCATTGGGCGCCTCTCCGCCCAGTATCAATGTTGGTCTTATGTTTATCTCCGGTAAATCCGCACCATCCCGCAGCAGAGCCGGTGTCAGGCAGGCATGAGTCACCGCCTGTTCTTCCAGATAATGCCAAAGGCGGCGCGGGTCCTGACGAATTGCATCGACAGGAATATCCAAAGTGGCACCACCACACAATGCCATCATGATTTCCCAGACGCTGGCATCGAAACCAAATGAGGCGAATTGCAGCATCCGGCTGTGGGCATGAATGTCAAACTGGCTGATTTTATCCCGGATAAGGTTGACCAGCCCACGATGTTCAACCATCACCCCTTTTGGTGTACCGGTCGAGCCGGAAGTATAAATCACATAGGCCAGATGCCGTGACGTTAACGCAGGAACCTGCGGATTGTTGTCCGGTTGGTCAGGCAGGGTATTCGGGTCAAGTACGGTGAATTTCGCCAGTGCTTCTTCACCCAAAGCAGCACGCCCGGTATTATCCGCCAGTACGATTAACGGGACAGGATCTAACGGAGCGGCATCATTCAGCATATAAGCGAGACGATCACCCGGATAGGCGGGGTCCAGTGGTACGTAGGCGCCACCCGCTTTCAGTACAGCCAATAGCGCCACCACCATCGCTGGCGAACGTGTCACACAAATCGCCACCCGCTGATCCGGTACTACCCCCAGAGAGATAAGCTGGTGAGCGAGTCGGTTGGCCTGAACATTCAGTTCCGCATAGCTTAAGATCTGCGCCTGATGTATCAGCGCTGTAGCATCTGGGGTTTTCTCCACTTGTTGTTCAACCCACTGATGGATACACATTTGTTCGGAATAGCCTATTTCAGTCGCATTCCGCGTTTCCAGCAACAGCCGACGTTCCGCCGGTGACAAAATATCAATTTCCCTGACAGGTTGTTGTGGGTCAGCCACCATCACTTGCAATACGGTGTGCAGATAACCCACATACCGCTCGATTGTCTGGTGATCAAACAAGGCTGTTGCATAATTCAGACTACCTGCAATTTTGCCTTCTTCCTCAAACAGGTTAAGTTCAAGATCAAACTTGACCACGTCAAAACCCTGATCAACCGGTAAGATTTCCAGCGCTGGCAATTTCCACTCTATTTTCTCATTGTTCTGCCAGGCAAACATCACCTGAAACAGCGGTGTATGCGCCAGTCTGCGCGGCGGTTGCACAATTTTCAACACCTGTTCAAACGGCAGATCCTGGTTATCTTGTGCCGCCAACGTCGTTTGCCGCACACGCGCAAGTAATTCCGTCACATCCGGCGTGCCCGATAAGTCGATACGTAAGGCCAATACATTGACAAAGAAACCCACCAGGGATTCAATTTCCTGACGCCCACGGCCGGCACAAGGTGTGCCGATAACCAGATCACTCTGACCTGACAGGCGCGACAGAACCATCGCCCAGGCTGACAGAATGGTGATGAATAACGTTGTTCCCTGCTGCTCACTCAGGCGCTTGAGGGCTTTCGTTAACGCCTCATCCAGATTGATGGGCAATGAACTTCCGATAAACGACTGCTGAGGAGGACGTGGCCGATCGGTGGGTAAATCAAGCAGTACCGGTGTACCAGCCAACAGGGTACGCCAATAGTCAGATTGGGACTGTAAGCGTTCAACCGAAAGCCACTGACGCTGCCATGCCGCATAATCAGGATACTGAATCAGCAGCGGTGGTAGTGGATCAGGTTGGCCTGTCACCAAAGCCGTATAGAGGGCACTTAGCTCTGATTTCAGTATTCCTAAAGACCAGCCATCAAAAATAATATGATGCAAGATCAGCAGAAATACAGACTCATCGTCTGCCAGTTGTATCAAACTGGAGCGGATTAATGGTCCCTGTGCAAGATCAAACGATTGCCCAAACTCCTCCATACACAAACGATTAAGTTCTCCGTCCACGTCAGGTGCGCCTCGCAGATCATATTTCTTCATGGTCAAACCGGATTCAGGCGGCAATAGCCCAACCTGGGGCTGACCATCAACCGTCACAAAGACAGAACGCAAGGCTTCGTGGCGGGCAAACAGAGCATTAAGCGCCCGCTGCCAGGCACCGATATCAAACTGACCACGCACACGCTGTATCACAGGAATATGGTAAGTATCACTTACCCCTCCAAACTGCGAAATGAACCACAGATGATGCTGGCTAAACGACAATGGCAGAGCACTCTCGCGGGATACCGGAGTAATCTCAGGCAACCTGTCACTATCCTCATGACATTGTGCGTAGATCCTCTCCGCAAACGCAGCCAGAGAGGGGGACATAAACAAGGTAACAAGCGGTAGTTCAGCACCGAAAGCGGCTACCCGGTTCATCACCCGCGCAGCCAACAACGAATGGCCTCCCAACGCGAAGAAGTTATCATGTCGACTAATCTGTTCAACCCCTAACACCTCACGCCAGATAGCCGCTAACGCCGTTTCTATCTCTCCTTGCGGAGCTTCATAAACCTGACGGGCAACGTCTTCCTCTCCCGGAGCTGGCAATGCCCGGCGATCCAATTTGCCGTTAGCGGTTAGCGGGAAGGCGGTCAAACAGACAAAAGCCGCCGGCACCATATAATCCGGTAACAGAGCACTCAAATGCTCACGCAGGCTCGCTGCCAATCCGTCATGCGATTCTGCTACCACATAAGCGACCAAACGTTTATCCTGCCCATCACCCAGCGCTAATACCTGCGCTTCACGTACCGCGAAATGTTCTGTCAGCCGAACTTCAATTTCCCCCGGTTCAATCCGAAAACCACGGATTTTAATTTGCTGGTCATTACGTCCCACAAATACCAGATTGCCGTCCGGCAGATAGCGAACCAAATCGCCGGTGCGATACATGCGGGCATCAGTGTCATCACTAAACGGATCAGCCAGGAAACGTTCGCTAGTTAGCTCAGGACGATTGAGATAACCACGGGCAACACCGGCTCCCCCAATATACAGCTCCCCCACCGCCCCTAAAGGCACCGGCTGACTGAGGGCATCCAGCAGATAAATTCGGGTGTTGGCCGTCGGGCGTCCAATCGGAATGAATCCTCCCTGATAATCTGATGGACAACGCCAGACGCTGGCGCAAACGGTGATTTCTGTCGGGCCATAAGCATTGAATACCGTTGCCTGACCACTCAGTGTCTGAAGCAAGGCTACACCAGGCGCCTCACCGCCCAGTATTAATGTTGGTTTGATGGTTATCGCCGGTAAATCCGCACCATCCCGCAGTAGCGCAGGTGTCAGACAAGCGTGCGTTACCGATTGTTCTTCCAGATAATGCCAGAGATATTCTGGCGCCTGACGAATGGCATTGTCAGGAATAACCAGACTGGCGCCACTGCCTAATGCCATCATGATTTCCCAGACACTGGCATCAAAACCAAATGAAGCGAATTGCAACATCCGGCTATGGGCATGAACAGCGAATTGGGCGATTTTATCCTGGATAAGGTTGACCAGCCCGCCATGTTCAACCATCACGCCTTTCGGCGTACCCGTCGAGCCGGAGGTGTAAATCACATAAGCCAGATGACCGGAGGTCAACGCCGCGACGTGTGGGTTATTATCTGGCTGATCAGGCAATAAATTCGGATCAAGAACAACATGCTGCGAAAGTATTTGCTCATTGAATGCGGAACGTCCGGTATTATCCGCCAACAAAATAGTCGGTGCAGCATCGGCCAAAATATGAATCAGACGTTCACCCGGATAAGCAGGATCCAGCGGCACGTAGGCACCACCCGCTTTCAATATTGCCAGCAGTCCCACTATCCGCGCCGGTGAACTGGCCACGCAAATCGCTACCCGCTGCTCCGGCTCAACCCCCAGCGCGATAAGCTGATGCGCCAGCCGGTTAGCACGAATATTTAATTCCGCATAGCTAATGGATTGGTTTTCATAGACCAACGCCGTGGCGTCCGGGGCATTCTCCACCTGTTGTTCAAACAGTTGATGAATGCACAGTTGGTCAGGATAGGCTGTTTCGGTCGCATTCCAGGTTTTCAGCAACAATGTACGCTCAGTTTCCGGCAGGATTTCCAACACCTGTACCGACGTTTCCGGTGCCTGTTCAAGTGCCTCTGCCAGACTCTCCAGCGCCTGCTGCATGTAACCGCATATCCTTTCCGGATCAAAGGGTTGTACAACCTGAGCCGTCAGCCCCAAATCGGAACCCCCGTCCTCTACCGACAATACAAACGGGTAATTAGTCCGTTCCTGTGCCCCAAGGAATTCAATTCCGCTGATGATGTCATCCGACGTGACCGGCTGGGTATTATGTCGGTAATTCAACAGTGCATTGAACAGCGGTGTCCCGCTGGCTACCCCACTGCAACGTTGAGCCAGCGCCAGTGATGCATGTTCATGCGCTAATAATCCTGCCAATCGGCTATGGGCAGCCTGTACGCTCTCTCGCACCGGCGTTTCATCGATATCCAACCGTAACGGCAGGGTATTAATAAACAGCCCCATGCCATTGTCGGCGCCTTCGCCAGCCTGCATACGCCCAAACAGCACTGTGCCAAATACCACTTGCTTCTGATCACTGGTACGTGACAACACCTGTGCCCAGGCCAAATGGCACAGCGCCGCCACACTGACGCCCAAACGCCGGGCCTGATTACGCAGGCGGTTATTCAGTGCAGGCGTCAGCATTCTGTGCGATTCCGCCACCTGCGAGCCGTCATGGTGTACTTCTGTTAATCCGAATGGCAGCGTCGGTTCCTCCACCGCCGCCAGCATATCAGTAAAGAAACGGGTATGTTCCTCCTGACTGATCCCCAATTGAGACTGAGCGACCAAAGTACGAAAAGGTACTGGCGCAGGCAAGCTGCCTCCCCGTCCGGTCAGATACGCCTGCACTTCGCCGTTCATCACTTCCAGCGTGGTATGGTCACCAATCAGGTGATGTAACAGTTGCAGCAGGATCCAGCGGCCATCAATATCCTGAGCAATAACAAAGCGCAGCAACGGTGCCTGACTCAGGTCAATACGATGCTGGCACGGATCAAAGCGTTGGGCCAGTTGGTCACTGATCGAACCGTCAGCCGGATCGAGTGTCAATTCTGTGATGAATAAGGAAACCTGACGACAAACCACCTGAGCCGGAGCGGATAATCCTTCCCAGATAAAAGCGGTTCGCAGGATATCATGGCGATCAACCACCTGTTGAACGGCGCTCAGATAACGATCCAGCAAAGACCGATCGGCAAAAGCCTGTTGGGTTAGCAGAAGATAAGGATCGCCTTCATTTGCCAGCAGATGGTGGAATAAAATGCCATCCTGTAGCGGTGACAGAGCATAGATATCCTGAATGTTAGCCAGCCCACCCGGTATTTGATCAACAATACAGTCAATTTCACCCTGAGTGAGGTCAATCAGCGGCAACATCTCCGGTGTTAACACAGCCGTATCCGGTGTAATACCGTTATCAGGCACCTTGATCTCACAATGCTGAGACAAAGACTGAGCCAGCACGTTCAATGTCGGGTGCTGGAATAGCGCTTGTACCGAGATGCCCAACCCCATACACCGCAAACGCTCAATCATCCGCACCGCCAACAGCGAGTGGCCCCCCAGAGCAAAGAAGCTGTCGTGCCGACTGATCTTCTCAATGTCCAGCAATTCACGCCAAATGGTCGCTAACGCCACTTCTATCTCCCCTTGCGGGGCTTCATAGACCTGACGGGCAAAGGCGTTTTCTCCCGGTGCCGGCAGCGCTTGACGATCCAGCTTGCCGTTTGGCGTCAGCGGAAACGCCTCCAGACGTACAAAAGCCGTCGGCACCATATAATCCGGCAACCGCGCACTCAGGTGTTCACGCAGACGGGCGGCCAATCCATCATCCTCTTGCGCCACCACATAAGCCACCAGGCGTTTATTCTGTCCATCACCCAACGCCACGACCAATGCTTCACTCACCGCCGGGTGTTCAATCAACCGCGTTTCAATCTCTCCCAATTCAATTCGGAAGCCACGGATTTTAACCTGTTGGTCATTACGGCCAACAAAGACCAAATTGCCATCCGGTAGATAACGGGCCAAATCTCCGGTGCGATACATCCGCGCATCCGGCTGATGACTAAACGGATCCGTCAGGAAACGTTCAGCGGTGAGTTCAGGGCGGTTGAGATAGCCACGGGCCATACCCACACCGCCAATATATAACTCACCGACTGCGCCCTGCGGCACCGGCTGACCGTGTTTGTCCAACAGATAGATTCGTTTGTTAACTGCCGGTCTGCCGATGGGAATTGATCCCCCTGTGTAGTCTGGCGGGCAATGCCAGGTGGTGGCGCAAACGGTGATTTCCGTCGGGCCATAGGCATTGAACAGCGTGGCCTGACGGTTTAATGTCTGGATTAGCGCCGGACTGGGTGCTTCACCGCCCAATATCACGGTCGGTTTTATCGTCAGCGCCGGTAAATCCGCACCATCCCGTAGCAGGGCGGGTGTCAGACACGCGTGCGTCACCGATTGCTCTTCCAGATAATGCCAGAGGCGGTGCGGGTCTTGCCGGATTGTTTCCGTCGGAATAACCAGCATAGCCCCACTGCTCAATGCCATCATGATTTCCCAGACGCTGGCATCGAAGCCAAATGAGGCAAACTGCAACATCCAGCTGGTGACACCAATATCAAACTGAGCAATGTGTTCCAGCGTCAGGTTAACCAGACTCTGATGTTCAATCATCACCCCTTTCGGTCTGCCCGTAGAACCGGATGTGTAGATCACATACGCCAGATGCCGTGAGGTGAGATTAGGGATCTGTGGATTATTGTCTGGCTGATCCGGCCGAGTATTTGGATCGAGTACAGTTAACGTCTCCAGTGCTGCTTCACCCAATGCTGCCCGTCCAATATGATCCGCCAGCAAAACAGTTGGCGCAGCATCCGTCAGCAGATAAGCCAGACGTTCACCCGGATAAGCCGGATCTAGTGGCACATAAGCCCCGCCTGCTTTCAACACCGCCAGCAATCCCACGATTCTTTCCAGTGATCGTGTCACACAAATGGCAACGGGTTGATCGGGGATGACACCGAATGCCATCAGTTGATGTGCTAATCGGTTGGCGCGGGTATTCAATTCAGCATAACTGAGCGTCTGGTTTTCATACCTTACCGCTATCGCATCCGGGGTTCTTTCTACCTGTTGTTCAATCAACTGATGAATACACACCTGTTCAGGATAGGGGGCTACGGTTGCATTCCAGGTTTCCAGCAACAACTGGCGCTCTACTGGTGCCAGAATATTCATTTCCCCGACTGGCTGCTGAATGTCAGTGACCATCGCTTGCAGTATTGTGTGCAAATATTCAACGTGTCGTTCGATAGTTGCTTGATCAAACAAAGCAGTTGAATAACCGAGATAACCGACAATCCGATCTTCCTCTTCAAACAAGTTAAGTTCCAGATCAAACTTAACGACATCAAAGGCTTGATCGATCGGTGAAATTGTCAGTTCCGGCAATCTCCACGCCACAATCTCATTGCTCTGCCAGGCAAACATCACCTGAAACAACGGGGTATGTGCCAGCCTGCGCGGGGGTTGTACAATTTCCACCACTTGTTCGAACGGTAAATCTTGATGCTCCTGTGCCGCCAGCGCGGTTTGCCGCACACGCGCCAGCAACTCCGTCACATCAGGCTCACCCGATAAGTCGATACGCAAAGCCAACGTATTAACAAAGAAACCGATCAAGGATTCCACTTCCTGACGACTGCGACCGGCACTTGGTGTACCGATAACCACATCATCCTGACCTGACAGACGGGACAGCACTATTGACCAGGCTGATAGCAAGGTCATAAATAACGTGACCCCCTGTTGTTCACTCAGACGCTTAAGGGATGCCGTTAACTCAGCGTCCAGATTGACAGGCCAGAGGTTTCCGGCAAACACCTGTTCCGGTGGACGTGGTCGATCAGTTGGCAAATCCAGCAAGACTGGCGCGTCAGCCAACGCTATTCGCCAATAATCGGATTGAACCTGAATCCTCTGCGCAGAAAGCCACTGACGCTGCCATGCAGCATAATCAGGGTATTGGATCACTAACGGCGGCAACGGATCAGGCTGTTGGTTTAAACAGGCGGAATAAAGTGCACTCAGTTCTGATTTCAATATCCCTAAAGACCAGCCATCGGACACAATATGGTGCTGGGTCAACAGGAAGACATACTCATCGTCAGCCAGTTGGATCAGAACAGAACGAATTAAGGGATCACAGGCAAGATTAAACGGTATTTTCGCTTCCTGCTCACACAAACGCTTAAGCTGTTCATCCATCTCAGGAGCTTTACGTAAATCGTGTTTTTTCATCGGCAAACCCAAGTCCGCCGGCAGGAGTTCAACCTGTGGCTGCTCATTGACTGTGATAAAAACAGAACGTAATGCTTCATGGCGGGCAAACAGGTGATTCAGCGCCTGCTGCCAAGCATGAGTATCAAGCTGGCCCCGTAAACGCAGTGCTAACGGAATATGGTAGGTATCACTTATCCCCTCAAACTGCGCCAGGAACCACAAACGCTGTTGCGCGAATGACAGGGGCAGCGCTCCATCATGGGGTGTCGGTGTGATGGCTGGCAATGCCCCACGCTGTTCATTAAGATGCTCATCAACCACCTTAGCAAAGGCCAGCAAAGCAGGCGCTTTAAACAATGTAGTCAGCGGCAGTTCGGCACCGAAAGCCGCAACACGGTTCATCACCCGCATCGCCAACAACGAATGGCCACCCAGAGCAAAGAAATTGTCATGCCGACTGATTTGCTCAACATCCAACAACTCGCGCCAGATAGCCGCCAAGGCTATTTCAGTTTCCCCTTGCGGCACTTCATAGATCTGACGGGCAAAGTTTTCCTCGCCCGGCACCGGCAATGCCCGACGATCCAGTTTGCCATTCGGCGTCAGCGGGAATTCATCCAGACGGACAAAAGCCGCCGGGATCATATAATCAGGTAAGATTGCGCTTAAGTGGGCACGCAGGTTGTTGATTAATCCGTCATCTGCCTGCGCTACTATATAGGCGGCCAGCCGTTTGTCCTGCCCGTCACCTAACACCAGCACCGCCGCCTCACGCACCGCAGAGTCCTCCTTCAACCGCGCTTCAATTTCCCCCGGTTCAATCCGAAAACCACGGATTTTAACCTGCTGATCATTACGGCCAAAAAACTCCAGATTGCCATCCGGCAGATAGCGGGCCAAATCTCCGGTTCGGTACATGCGCGCAGCCGGTTGATCACTAAAAGGATCAACCAGGAAGCGTTCAGCTGTGAGTTCAGGGCGATTAAGATAACCACAGGCAACGCCGTCACCACCAATATAAATCTCACCGATCGCCCCCAGTGGCACGGGTTGACCATGAGTGTTCAACAAATAGAGGCGTGTGTTAGCGATTGGCCGACCAATGGGAAGTTTTGTCGTCCCTACCGGCAGTTCAGTGATACGGTATGTCGTGGTAAACGTCGTTCCCTCGCTCGGGCCATAGCCGTTCAATAACTGCTGAGGCGGGCGATTACGCAGAACCTGAGCGATCACATGCGGATTAAGCACATCCCCTCCGACAATCAAGATATTGATCTGTGGGAGAACCGAAGACAACGCCGCGGCCAGTCGGTTAAACAATCCAACCGTCAGCCACAAAACCGTAATCCGATGAACCTGTAAAGCCTGTACAAATGCCTGTGGTGTCAGCAAGGTAGCGTGGTCGATGACCACCAGTGCGCCGCCGTTAAGCAAAGGCGTCCAGACTTCAAAGGTACTCGCGTCGAAAGCCGGGTTAGCGGTAAAGGCAACGCGGTCATCCTGTCCGGTTTCAGCATAACCATTATTGATAACCAACCGAACTACCGCGCGATGAGGCACTACCACGCCTTTTGGTGTACCGGTAGAGCCAGAGGTATACATGATATACGCGGCTCCGGTACGGGAAGCGGGTAAGTCAGGATTGAGGCGATCTTCGTCCCTGATGGTGCCCATCTCACCAGAAAGACGAAATAACGGAATAGCCAGAAGATCAGCCGGAATATCAGCCCGCATATCGGTGAGCAGCAATTTGGCTGAACAATCTTTTATCAACCAGTTCTTCCGCTCCTCCGGTACACCAGGATCAAGCGGAACATAAACAGCACCCGCTTTGAGAATAGCTAACTGAGCCACGACCAGCTCAATAGATCGCTCTAATAAGATCGCAACATGTTCCCCCGGATAAACCCCTTGCTCAATTAACTGACGCGCCAGTCGGTTAGCACGGATATTCAGTTCCATATAACTGAGGGTTTGATCTCCCGCTATCAGCGCGGTAGCAACCGGCGTTTTCTCTGCCTGTTGTTCAAACAACTGATGAATGCATAACTGCTCAGGATACGGTGTTTCCGTTGCGTTCCAGGTTTCCAGCAATAACGCCCGCTCCGTTTCAGGCAAAATGTTCAGTGCCCGCACCGGCGTTTCCGGTGCCCGCACCGGCGTTTCCGGTGCCCGCTCCAGCGCGTCTGCCAGACTGGTCAGCGCCTGTTGCATATAACCACAGACCCGATCCGGCTCAAACGGTTGTACTACCTGCGCAGTCAGCCCCAGAGTAGAACCTCCGTCCTCTACCGACAGCACTAACGGATAGTTGGTCCGCTCCTGTTCACCCAGGAATTCGATACCCGGTACAACCTGATGTGGGATCAGCGGCGGCTCATTATGCCGGTAGTTCAACAAGGCACTAAATAGTGGCGTGCCACCCGCTACGCCACTGCAACGTTGGGCCTGCGCCAGTGAAGTATGCTCATAATCCAACAATCCGGCCAACCGGGACTGTGCCAGCCGTACACTGTCGTGCACCGGTGTATTATCCATATCCAGTCGCAACGGCAAGGTATTGATAAACAGCCCCATGCCGCTGTCAGCCCCTTCTCCCGCCGCCATGCGCCCGAACAGCACCGTGCCGAACACCACTTTTTCCTGCCCGCTGGTCTGCGACAGCACCTGCGCCCAGGCCAGATGACACAATGTGGCTACACTGACGCCCAGACGTTTTGCCTGCTGACGAAGGCGGTCGTTTAGTTCCGGCGATAACATCCGGTGCGATTGTGTGACTTGCGAACCATCACGATGCACTTCGGTGAGACCAAACGGCAGCGTCGGCTCATCCACGTCAGCCAACATGTCAGTAAAGAAGCGGGTATGCTCTGCCTGATTGGCATTCAACCGTGCCTGCGCCACCAGATTGCGGAAAGGCACCGGTACAGGCAGGTTGTCATTTTGTCCGGCAAGGAAGGCCTGCACTTCGCGGTGCATCACTTCCATTGTCGTATGGTCGCCAATCAGGTGATGCTGCAATTGCAGCACATGCCAGCGGCCATCCGTTTCTTGTGCGACTGTTTCTTGTGCGACTACAAAACGCAACAATGGAGCCTGACTCAGATCAAAACGAGCCTGACGTGGGTCAAAACGGTGAGCCAATTGCTCACCCACTGGCCCGTCTGCCGGGTCCAGAGTCAGTTCAGTGACCGATAAAGGTGCCTGACGACAAACCACCTGCACCGGTGCGGATAACCCCAGCCAGATAAATGCGGTTCGCAGGATATCATGACGATCAACCACCCGTTGCACTGCCGCCAAATAGCGATCCAGCAGCGCCCGGTCAGCAAAAATCATCGGATAGGCCAGCAGATAGGGGTCACCTTCCTTCGCCAGCAGATGATGGAACAAGATACCGTCCTGCAACGGCGACAGCGCATAGATATCCTGAATATTAGCGATCCCGCCCGGCACCTGTTCAACAAGGTGATCAATCTCAGACTGGGTCAGATCAATCAGCGGCAGCATTGCCGGTGTCAGCGCGGTAGTTGCTGGGGTAATGACATTCGGCGGCACCACGACGGCCTGATGTTGTTCCAGTGTCCGGGCCAGTTCTGACAGCACCGGGTACTGGAACAGGTTACGGGCAGCCAGTGTCAATCCCAGATTGTGCAGGCGCTCAATCATCCGTACGCCGAGCAAAGAATGACCGCCCAGCGCAAAGAAACTGTCATGTCGGCTAATTCGCTCAATACCCAGTAATTCGCGCCAAAGGGTCGCCAGAACAATCTCCATCTCCCCTAGTGGTGCTTCATAAACCTGACGGGCGAAGGCGTCCTCCTCCGGTGCCGGCAACGCCCGGCGATCCAATTTACCATTCGGCGTCAATGGGAATTCGTCCAGACGCACAAAAGCCACCGGTATCATATAATCCGGCAACCGCACACTCAGGTGTTCACGCAGGCGAGCGGCCAAACCGTCATTCTCTTGGGTCAGCACATAGGCAACCAGTTGTTTGTCCTGCCCCTCTCCTAACGCCAGCACCACCGCTTCACGTATTGCCGGATATTCCACCAGCCGAGCCTCAATTTCCCCCGGTTCAATCCGAAAACCACGGATTTTCACCTGTTGGTCGTTACGACCCATAAATTCCAGATTGCCGTCCGGCAGGTAGCGGGCCAAATCTCCGGTGCGGTACATACGCGCATGCGGTTTATCGCTAAATGGATCGGTGAGAAAGCGTTCAGCGGTCAGTTCAGGGCGATTGAGATAACCGCAGGCCACGCCATCACCCCCGATATAAATCTCACCGGTCATCCCCAATGGCACCGGCTGACCGTCAGTATCCAGCAAATAAACCCGGGTGTTGGCAATAGGCCGACCAATAGGAATAGAAGTCGTCCCTGATGTTAATCCGTGAATAGGGTAAGTCGTGGTAAACGTGGTTCCTTCACTCGGACCGTAGGCGTTCAATAACTTTTTGGGTGGGTTTTTACGCAGCACTTGAGCAATGACATGCGGATCGAGGACATCTCCCCCAACCAGCAGCATGTTAAGTTGAGACCACACCGAGGATAGCTCCTCCGCCAGCCGGTTAAACAGCCCGACACTCATCCACAGCACCGTAATGCGATGCGCCTGTAACGCCCGGATAAAATCCGGCGGTGTCAGCAATGTGGTATGATCAATAACCACCAGCGCAGCACCATTGAGCAACGGTGCCCAGACTTCAAAGGTGCTGGCATCGAAAGCCGGATTCGCGGCGAAAGCAATCCGGTCATTGGGTTCGATGTCAGCATAACCATTATTGATAACCAACCGGACGACAGCCCGATGAGGCACGATGACGCCTTTGGGTATCCCCGTCGAACCGGAGGTGTACATGATATACGCCGGCTCTGTACTGGCACCCAATAAATCAGGATTGCGATGGTCTTCTGCCCGGAACGGTTCTGTCTCGCCGGAAAAACGGAACGGCGGGACAACCAGTTCAGCCGGGATCTCCGTTTGCATATCCGTCAGCAGTAATTTGGCGGCACAATCGTTTATCAGCCAGTTTTTCCGTTCATCAGGTACGTTGGGATCAACAGGGACATAAACTGCACCGGTCTTAAGGATCGCTAACTGAGCTACCACCAGTTCAATTGAGCGTTCTAACAGGATCGCTACATGGTCACCCAGTCCAATTCCCTGTTCAATCAGTTGACAAGACAGCCAGTTGGCCCGTGCGTTCAGTTCCGCATAACTCAGAGTCTGATCCCCAGCGATTAACGCGGCAGCAGCCGGGGTTTTCTCTGCCTGTTTTTCAAACAACTGATGAATACATACATGGTCAGGATAGGGGGTTTCCGTGGCGTTCCAAGTTTCCAGCAACCCCGCTTTAAGGGTATTTTCCCTGCTGGTAATACTGTCTTTCATTTGCTTACTACCTCAACGAATCTATCGGATATTTGAAAACTGTTATTTCCAGCAACCGTCACAAATGTTTTTCTTTTACTTTTAGGAGAAATAACAACTGGCACGCCAAGCATCGGAAGATACTTAGACACTATTTTTCTCAGGCGCTGGATGTCATGGCCCGGTTAATAACTGCACAGCTAAAAATGATGTGACAATAATTTCCCAGACAACGGAATAAATGGTTTATTTGATGAACCCTAATAAGGAATTCCATTTTTTCCTTGTTTTTTAGATAAGCGTTTTTGATCTACATCAATTTTTTATTACGCTGAATTCCACAACTCAATAAAAATGGATCTGTTGAATATATCTACTGGCATGAACGCTAAGTCCTTGCTGTATTTTTCCATTTAGTATTTGTCTGAAATTATTTCAGATAAAAGGAAGTGTTTATGTTTATAAATAATCACTAACAACAAAGGAACAAGGAGAACCAAATAAACCATTATTTATCATTACGTTATAATAAGCATATATATATTCCCTATGTAAAAAATAAACTAAATTAACTACCTATTATTTTATAATAATAAAATTACACAACTGATGTAAATGTAAAGGCCAATTATATTTAATACCGAAATAAAATAATTTCAAATAAATACTATTTTTGTATAATTGCTCAGTGGAATAATCGCTAAATTTGCAGTTATTGAGTGTAAACGCGATATTTTTAATGGAAGACAAAAAGTTCAGGGGAATTTTCAGCAGGATAAATTGCAATCAGAGTAGTGACGGAGGGAAGAGCGGGCGAGGTTGTTGAAAAAGTAATTTCCTTCCTTATTAAAATACTTTACCTTTTGTTAAATCCAACGTATTTCTTCTTTTTTTTATTTTGCCAATTGATCTGTATCCACATTTCCCCAAGGTGAGAGCGCGAACATTATTTAACCGGATAAGGTCAATTTGAGCTGTGGCTGTAGTGGTGATCTCATCCTTCCTTTTCCGGGAGTGCTGCCATAGATATCGGCGGCGATGTTTTCAACCACAATGGTATTTCTGGGAACCTTGTACAACAGCCGTTTTTTTAATTTTAATGCGATATCCCGAAAAAATACTTCAATACGGTTATTTTCCATAGATAAACCATCAAAGAAAAACAGAATACAACTTGATAGAACGATAATCTACCAAGAAATATATTTATATAATTGTTTTCATTGAAAAAATAAAAATATCGCTCAATAATCCGTAAGGAATACTCTTGCCGTTTTCAAAAAAATCAAAAGTGCGAGTAAACCTCGTTTTTAGGCGAATTAAAAGTCTATTTAGTGGAAAAGGTAATGGTAAATAATATTTTTAATGGGAATAGGGTAAATCAGACGAAATAATCCACCAAAACATAAAAATACCTTTACATAAGTAAAGTAAATAAAATTATATTAAAAAACAAAACAATTTATACCAAACTGT